>CALAUK010000192.1 GCA_937892135.1 uncultured Clostridia bacterium
TAGGTTTCATCGGGATAGCCTCCTTCTTGTTCTAACCCAAATTATACAACATTTGTCCTTATGATGTCAACACGGGATAACAGTTACTTTTGCTGCATCTTTTGCAATTTGAGAGGTTATCTTCAAAAACTCGTCTATGTCATCCGTGCCATGACAGTGAAGAGGAGATACTCTTATCGCACCATCAAGGTTTAATGCTTCAAGTATTCTTTTTGAGTATATGCTGGTGTTTATCCTTTCGTATACGGTAACACCGCGTTTTTGATATTCGTGAGTACATTCAGTCAAAGCGATGTTTTCGATGGATATGGCAACTATTAAATCACGGGCAGTCAAATCATCTGTATCAACACAAACTCTAACTCCCGGAATATGGCGTAATCCGGGAATTTCCGCTGTACCTTCAAGGAGTCTGTAAAGAAGAGCTCTTTCGTGAAGATGAATACGCTTCATTCCTTCAATATATAAAGTTCTTCTGTCGCTATCTCCTATAAAGTGCTTTCCGATATCGCATACATAGTTAATAATCTCCAAAGCAGCAGCAAAGTTTGCAGGTGTACTCGTGCCAAGTTCAAACACTTTTTGCTCTTTTGCCGTGAGCTTATGGTGCGGAAGTGCTGCCACTCTGTCAGATACATACGCAAATCCACAGCCTCGTATGCCGAAAAATTTGTACGGCGCAAAGTTCATTCCGTCTATTTTTAGTTTTTCAACATCAAGTATACTATGAGGAGCATGTTGAACAGCATCGGAAATTATATAAAGGTCCGGCTTTATCTCTCTTGCCTTTTTTACAATTGTTTCAATATCCATAATATTTCCCGAAATATTTGATGCCGACATAATACTTAAAAGGCAAGTATCCTTGTCAACATATTTTATAACTTCATCAGCATCAATACCCCCTGTTTTTTGGTTTGCAGGTACAACACGCATTTCTTTGCCTGTTTTTTTGCAGTAAAATTCTATAGCATCAAATGCTGATGGGTGCTCTATCGATGACACAACGGCATTTTTGCCAGGGATATTCTCCATGATTAGCCCTACCATATGAAACATAGTTTGTGATGCCGTGAGCTCTGTTATTAATGAGCCTCCTTTTGCGCCGAATATTATTTCCATAATCTCTTTTGTACCTTTTTCAACTAAATCTTTAAGATATAAAGAACGCTCATGAATTCTTTCGGGGCAATCAGGAAATCTTTCGATTTTTTCTTTTGCTTCCAAACATTTTTTAAGTCGCAGAGACCCACCTGAGTTTTCAAAAAAAAGTCTTTTTCCATAGATGGGGTCTGAGTCTGCATAATAAAATTTCTCTTTTAATTCTTTTTGTATTGTTTCTTCAAATAAAAGTCCGTTGGGGTATTCCATTTTTTTTCTCCTTGTAGTGTTATTTATCTTCCGGTGCAAGATTACCAAGTTTTATGTACCTAATGGCATCTTTTCCTCTGACCATAGGGTTTCCGTTTTGATATTCCAGAGCGAGCTCGCTTGTACTGTATGCCATATAGACATCATTTAAAATGTCTATAAGACATATATTAACGATACCGTACTGACTGTAAAGGTCATAAACAATTTTTCTGCTTTCTCCGTAAGCGATTCTGACCGATGTTCTGCCTTGCTGAATTTTGGGGCGGTTTTGGGTAGAGGCATTAAAAAAATTATAGCTCATAAGGATATTATTGTTGTAAACTATAAGCCTGGGTCTGCACTGTATACTGTTTTCAAAATACACAGGCTGAGTCCATGTTTTTCCCATGTCGTCCGAAGTTGTATATCCAATGGAATCTATATCCTTATCGGTTCTGAATATGGCATGGATTTTACCATTCAAAAATTTATAATCCATCTCGTATTGTGCGGTATATGGACAAACTGCAAAAAATTCCAGAGTTTTAAGATTATCTTTCGAACGGTACAGAATAGGTTCTGCAAGAAAGCTTGTGATTGCACCATATGTAAATCCGTCATTGCCTGAAAAAATTGTGTGACTTCCAATGCTGATTTGCTCACACCAGCGATAAGTATGATTACGAAATCCATTTTTTTCAAGATAAGAAAATTGTTCTGATTCTGTCAGGGGAACAACAGAGCCATCGTCTTTTGTGAGCATAACTGTTTTTTCTTCGCTGAGGGTATCTGACAGATAATCAAAATCTTTAAAACAGATAAAATGATCGCAATCTGCCTTACTGTCTTTTTCATAGAATACTCTTACCTTGCCGTCGCCTATGCCTAAGATGTTCGGGCAATATACATCCCTGTCTTCTGAGATAGTTATAAATCTTATATTGGTCGGTTGTGAAGCGGGAAAATATGATAAAGATATTCTTCCTCTGGATTCTCCGTACTGTCCATGCGGACCGGGCATATATGCGCAAAACATTATGCCATATTTTTTGTCAAAGGCAAGTGATGCTCCGTCTGCACTTGTTTCTGCAAGCCCGTTACTAATCTGAACAGATGATTCAAGATTTAAAAAATCAGTATTCATATAAGCCTCCTGTAATTATTAAAGCATAATGATAATATTCTTTTTTCATACTGTAACCCTTCCTTTATAAAGAAAATTTTCTGAAAAGATTTTTAAAATTACGAAAAGCTATTTTTTCAACAATTTCTTCGGAGTAATTCAAAGCCAAAAGGCTGTTGATCAGTCTATAAATCTGTGAGGAATTTTCAAGGCCTTGAGGAGTCATAGATATTCCGTCAAAGTCACTGCCAAGACCTATGGAGTTTTCTCCGCCAAGGGACAAAAAGTGCTCTATATGCTTAATAACCGTATTAACATTTGCTTCTTTATCACAAAGAAATGGCGGATAGAAATTAATTCCGCACACACCTTTGCGGTTTTTGATTGCCACAAATTGTTCATCTGTCAGATTGCGTTTATGATTATGAACACTTCGGCTGACAGAGTGAGTTGCGCAAATGGGGAGAGAATAATTTTCAAAGCTTTCCCAAAAGCTTTTATCCGACATATGCGAAACATCAAGAATAATTTTGTGTTTTGCCATTTCGACAAGTGTTTGTCTGCCCAAATTGCTTATGCCAACACCATCGCCCTCGCATCCGCCGCACAGGCTATTATCATTATTCCAGCAAAGACTCACAAAACGCACGCCGGTTTCATAAAAATCCTTTATATCTTCTATCGCAAAATCAGGCTGATTTCCGGCACCCTCTATTGCAAGAACGGCAGAGAGAAGAGCTTTGTTTTCATCAATTTCTTTTGCAGAATTACAAACAGAAACCAAAGATGACAGTTTTTCACACTCTTTTTTGAAATATCCAAAGCAATTCATCATATTTTCTTTGTTCATTTTTCCGTTATTAAAAAGAGCAAAGACCTGAATTGCACTTTTGCAAGTGGAAAGATTATTTGTGTTGACCATAAGCCCGGGCGAATCAAGCCCTATTCTTTCTTTATACATTTTTGACATAGTGTCGCAGTGGGCATCGAAATAAGTATACATTAATATCACCTTCAAACTTATTCTATCATACAATTTATGAAATATAAATTGACTTTTAAGCAAAAAATATTGCAAAACAAGCAAATATATGATACTATATATGTATGAAAAATTATTTTGAAAATAAAATTACCAACAATCAAATATCTTTTTGTCTCACAAATAAACCCTTCATAGATGAACGTGAAATTCATTCTTATCACGAAATTCTTTTATATCTGGAGGGAGATGTGGAGCTTTTTGCTGTTAATGGGCATCGCAATCTAAAACAACCTTCGATTTTAATTATTCCTGCGGAAAGCTTTCACTTTTTAAAACCAGGCAAAGCTCCCGGTTTCACCAGATTAAAAATAAGTTTTCCCGTAAACATTCTGGAAAACACACCTCTGCAGGAAATAATGGGCGAAATAAAAGTAATTGATAATTTCAGCGGAGGCTTAAAACTCATATGTGATAAGTTGTATGGCATTTTAAAGACGAATGAAAAAAATTCCGCATTTCACGCATACGCCGCTTTCCTGATGCTTATAAGCGAACTTGATATGTATGATATTGATGAGGATAGTTATAACCATATCCAGGAAAATGGTGTTATGAATTCAATCGCAGAATATATTTCAGATAATCTTTCGGGAAATCTGGATATAAAGTCCTTGGCAGAAATCATGCATATTTCACCATCGGGAATTACACATATGTTTAAAAAAGAGTTTGGCATTCCCATTCATAAATATATAATGCAAAAGAGACTTGTTTATGCAAAAAGGCTTGTTGAAAGCGGGGAACAGCTCTCTAAAATTTATGCAGATGCAGGCTTTAAGGACTATTCTTCTTTCTATAAGGCATACACAAATTATTTCGGATATGCTCCATCAAAGGACAAGGGCAAAAAAGATAACATAAAAAGTCTGGAACCGTAATATGCCCTTTTTATTGTTCTGCTTCTATAAAAAGTGCTCACTTATATAGCATAAGTGAGCACCTTTTATTTAATTTTTTCGGCTTCTTCTAACATATTTTCAATAAATATGCCATAGCCTCTTGTCGGGTCGTTTAAAAAAACGTGCGTTACTGCTCCAACGAGCTTTCCGTTTTGAAGTATCGGAGACCCGCTCATTCCCTGAACTATTCCGCCTGTCTTTTTTATAAGGCGGTCATCGGTTACACGTATTACCATCGAGCCTCCGGTTTCGTCCTGGGTGTTCACCTGCTCGATATATATTTTGTATTCTTCGGGAACAGAAGAGTTTACCGTTGCCAATATGGTTGCTTCGCCCTCGCAAACTTCAAACCTTGTAGCCGCTAAAACTCCTTGTCTTTTAGAAAAATCAATATCTTTTTTCACTGTTCCGTAGATACCTATATCGCTGTTTTTTTCTATTACGCCTTTGTCGCCCGTTTTTAAAACACCGCAAAGCTTGCCGGCAGAGCCTTTTTTTCCTTTTACGGTGTCTACTATTTCACAGTCTGTGATACTTCCCTGCATAAGCGTAAGAAGACTTCCCGTATCAATATCGCATATTCCGTGACCTAATGCACCAAAGCTTAAATCATCTGCCTTTATATAGGTCAGTGTGCCTATTCCTGCACTGCTGTCGCGCACCCATGCACCAATTTTATAATCGCCGTCTGCATTTATTGCATTTAAGCAAACACTGTATGGGACTTTGTCCCGGACGGCGTTTATTGTTATCTTATCAGCCTTTGATTTTTTCAAAAGAGAGGAAAAATGCGAAGAATTTAAAACCTTTACACCATTAATATGAGTTATAACATCTCCCGGCTTTATGCCTGCATCGTAAGCAGGGAGATTTTCCTCTATGCTGATAACCAAAACTCCGTCAGTGAAAATTTTTATGCCTATTGCCTGACCTGACGGCATATATAAATTTTCATCGTATGACGCTACTGTCAGAGTTTTAACGGGCACTATGCCGAACAGATTAAGGTCTATTTCGTAGCTGTCCTCCCTGGGACAGGATAAAACTATCTCGCTTGCCGTTTTAGTATAATTATCGCTTTTCGGGGCAAAAATAAAACTCCCCGTATTTATCTTAAGACTTCCGTTTTCTGATAAATATACTTTTGACGGAAGGGCGGTCTTTAGCCTGTATGCTCCAAAGAGGGGAAGTGCAATAAGAAAAAACAGCGCTAAGATAAAAAGGAAAACAAATCTTTTCTTCATACGCCACACTTCCGTTTTAAAAATAAAGTTTCGAAACTCTAGTAATATCTTGCGTAAATTTTTAAAATATATAACTGCCAAAAATACACTCAAAAGGTGTTGACAATAAAAATGCGCTATGATATACTTATATTTAGTTTTTAAGGGAAATTTTTCAAAGAAAAAATGCACAATCGTGATAAGTGAGGTGTGTGAAGTGACGCAGGAGCAAAGATATGAAATCAATGAATTTTTTGTTCATGTTTTCAATCAGATACTCGCATGGGAAGGGCAGACGATAAAAAAAGCACAGCTTGCGGATGTTTCTGTAAGAGAATTTCATATAATGGATGCAGTTGATTATCTTTCCAAGGACGGACAGAACACCATGGCCAACATCGCTAAGTTTTTGTCGGTAACTCCCGGAGCGCTCACAACATCTGTAAACACGCTTGTTAAAAAAGGCTACCTTGAAAGGTATTACACAAAAGAAGACAGGCGAGTTGTTTTTGTTAAGCTTACGGAAAAAGGAAGCCAGGCGAATGAAATTCACACAGAATATCACAATCAGATGGTTGATGCGGTTTCTGCGGCACTTGATGAAAAAGAGATAGAAATTTTAATGAAGTCTCTTGATAAGTTAGGTGAATTTTTTAAGTCTAAAATAAAAGAATAAAAAAAGGGGGAGAAAAATCCCCCTTTTATAAAAATTTGATAGTTTTAATTTAAAACAATTTGAGCAGGAAACAAGAGCCGTGAAAGGAGCAGAAAATATGCAGTTTGAAATTTTTACAGACAGTTCAGCTTCTCTTGATGAAGAGACAATAAAAAAATATGAAATTGCAGTTTTGGAAGTCCCGATTACTGTTGACGGAAAAGATATGACCGGGGCAAAGCTAAAAGACCTTTATGAATTTATGAGAAAAAAGATGGATGTTAAAACCTCTTTGGTGAATACGGATGGTTTTGTGCGCGGCTTTGAAAAAGCGTTAAAGGAAGGAAAAGATATATTATATACAGGAATATGTGCAGCTCTTAGCGGAACGTTTTCGTGCGCGGTTTCTGCAGCAGGAATTTTAAGAGAAAAGTATCCTGAGAGGAAAATTGTATTGGTAGACTCGAAGAGCATTTCCTTGGGAACGGGGCTTCTTATTATGGAAGCGTGCGAAATGAGGCTTAAAGGAAAAAGCATTGAAGAGGTCGAAGAATACATAAAAACAGAACGTGAAAAAGTAAATCATCTTGTTTGCGTAAGTGATTTGTTTTATGTAAAAAGAAGCGGAAGAATTTCCGAGGTGGAGGCAGTTTTAGGCACTCTTGCGGGAGTGAGACCTTTGATGCATGTCAATGAAGAGGGCTATGTTAAGGTTTATGGAAAAACAGTGGGCAAAAAGAGAGCTTTTTTGCGAATGATAGAAAAAGTGGTTTCAAACATAAAAGAGGGCAGTGTTATAGGAATTGCGCATTGTGATTGTCTTCCTGATGCCGAATTTGTGAAAGAGAAAATAAAAAAGTTTTTGCCAAACAAAATAAAAATAGCTTATGTTGATCCTGTTATCGGAACTCACGCGGGTCCCGATGCGCTGGCTATTATATTTTTTGGCAAAAACCGTGCTATTTAGAAATCTTTTTTGTGTGGCGCTTTTTTGGGGGCTTGTTTTTCTTTCTTACTGAAAAGCCGAAGTCGCCAAGGCGTTTTCCTAAAGAATAGTAATCTCCGTGCGCATAGGCAACAAGGTTTGCTTTTGATATGTCGAGCGTTCCGTTTTTATCTAAAAGAGAATCTGAAACATTGACGGAGATGATATCTGCGATAAACATATCGTGCGAGCCGAGATGCAAAATATCAGTCACCTTGCACTCAAGAGAAAGAGGGCTTTCTTCAAGTTGAGGGCACGAAACAGAGGTGCAGGGGAGAGTTTTAAGGTTCATTTCTTTAAATTTATCAACCTTTTCTCCGCTTTTTACTCCGCAGAAATCAACTGCCTTTATAAGACTTTCGCAAGGAAGATTTATAACGAATTCGCGAGTTTTTGATATAATCGGATGTGAAAAGCGCTCAGGTCTTACGGATATGTATGTTTTGGGCGGAATTGTATTAACAATTCCTGTCCACGCAATAGTTAACACATTTGGCTTATCCATTGTGCCGCAGGTTACAAGCGCGGGAGGGACAGGTGCTAAAAGAGCTCCGCCTTTCCATGAAATTTTACTCATAATTGTACTCCTTTCAGAAGATACATATATTTTAACACAAAGAAATAAAAAAATGAATACCTTTTTTAAAAATATAAAAATCGGGGGTTTAAAACCCCCGATTTTTTTACGCCTTGTTCATACGGAAGAAGAACTTACAAACACCTCTTAATCCTTTTGGAACACAAATGACTTTAACTTTCATAATAAAAACCTCCGCTATTTTTTTGTAGTTTAATATATGCGCTTTTTCATAAATGTGTGAATTTTAGTTAAACTAACAAAAAAGGAGAATGATTATGTGCACAGCAATTTCAAAAACAGTAAAAGACAGTTATTTTGGGAGAAATTTAGATTTTGAGCACGGCTTTGGCGAGAAAATAACTATTACACCGAGAAATTACAGGATTTCGTTTTTAAGAGAGAAAGAGATAAAAAATCATTTTGCCATAATAGGAATGGCACTTCCCAAAGACGGATATCCTCTTTATTTTGATGCGGCAAATGAAAAAGGGCTTAGTATGGCAGGGCTTAATTTCCCCGAAAATGCCGTATATTTTAAGAGCGAAGAGGGGAAGAAAAATATTGCCTCGTTTGAGTTTGTTTTATGGGTTTTAAGCCAATGTGAAACAACAGATGAGGCTAAAGAACTTATTTTAAAAACTAATATAACAGATGATGCATTTTCAAAAGATTTCCCGCCTACGCCTCTTCACTGGATGATTGCAGACAAAAATGGCTCAATAGTCTGTGAGCAGACAAACGAGGGAATGAAAGTTTACAAAAACCCCGTCGGCGTCTTAACAAACAGTCCGCCTTTTGAGATGCATTTATACAACTTAAGAAACTATTTAAATGTGACAGCAGAAGAGCCTGAAAACCGATTTTGCCCCAAAATAGACCTTAAGCCATATAGCAGAGGAATGGGAGGTATTTCTCTTCCGGGGGATTTGTCTTCAATGTCACGCTTTGTCCGCGCAAGCTTTGTTTCATTAAACTCCATTTTTGGCGAAACGGAAGAGGAGATTGTGTGTCAGCTTTTTCATATTCTGTATTCAGTTTATCAGCAAAAAGGGTGCGCGAAAGTGGGAGACGGATATGAAATTACAAACTACACCTCTCTTATTAACACCACAAAAGGCATATATTATTACACAACCTATAATAATTTTTCAATAAGTAAGGTTAATATGCATAACGAGGATTTAGAGCAAGATAAAATCATAGTATATGATTTAAACAGAATGTGTAAATTTTAAGAAAAAAAGGGCAATATTCCGAAGAATTTTCGAAAAAGGATATTGCCTTTTTTTGTTTGTGGTGGTAAAATTGTTTTACAATCGTTTAAGAGGCGGTATATTATGAAAAACAGATATTTAAAAAATGAAAAGCTGAGCGTGGCGCTATTTTTCAGCGTGGCAATTATATACGCCATAATTTATATGACAAAAAACTGTTACAGTGCCGCTATGGTGCGCCTTGTTGAAGAGGGGGCACTCACCAAAAGTCAGACGGGAACAATTTCGGCTGTATTTTATCTTGTGTATGCTCCGTTTCAGATTATAGGCGGATTTGCCGCAGATAAATATTCTCCATACAAATTAGTCTTAATAGGCTTTATAGGAGCTGCTATTTCAAATGCGCTTATAGTTTTAAGCGACAATTATTATTTTATGCTTATTGTCTGGGCATTTAACGGTATAATTCAGTTTGGCGTGTGGCCCGGAGTTTTTAAAATTGTTTCTTCTTCTCTTGTGCCTGTTCATAGATATAATGCTATTTTTTACATAAACTTTGCCCCGACTGTGGGCCTTATAATGAGCTATGTTCTTGCAGGTGTGGTTTCTTCATGGCAAATGAACTTTATAGTTTCCGCGATAGCTCTTTTTATTGCTTCGGCATATTGGATAATAGCAGGAAAACATTTTGACAAAAAGATGGTTAATGCAGAGGTTGAAATTGAGGCAAAAGAGGATAAAAAAGAAGTAAGTGAAGTAAATATTTTTAAACTTTTATTAACAAGCGGTCTTGTTTTTGCGCTCCCTGTTGTGATTTTGCAGTCTGTTTTTGCAAATGGAATTCAGGCGGTTGCGCCAAGTATGTTTAAAGAAAGCTACGATAGTATTTCTTTGTCCGCCGCAAGCTTTTTAACTATTATTCTTGTTGTTTGCGGAGTTTTAGGAAAGCTTTTTACGAAAGTGATTTACAGAAAGAAAATATATAATGAATTTATGACGATGCTAATATGCCTTGCGATAATTGTTCCGCTCTTTGCGGGTATGATGTTTGTTGGAAAGATAAATGTCTGGATTATGCTTATTTTAGTGTCCCTGGTAGTTCTTATTTCAACAACCTCAATAACAGTGTCGTTTATTTTTATGTGTACCCGATTTTTAAAAATGGGAAAGGCGGCCACTGTTTCGGGCATTTTAAACGCGATGGCGGCATTGGGAATTGTTGTTGCAAACTATGTTTCGCCAAGAGTCGCTGATATGTTTAATAATAACTGGGTGCCCGTTATTATGGTATGGATAGGTTTTGCCGCTGTTTCTGCGGTGATATCATTTATAGGATTTTTCCCGTGGAGGAAGTTTATAAAGGATAAATAAAAGGTGGGAAGAGAATGTCAAAGAAAAATGATAAAAACACAAAAGGAAAAATTATCACTGCGGCGTGGGACTTGTTTTATGAACAAGGCTATGATAACACAACTGTTGAGGAGATAATTGAAAAATCAGGCACCTCAAAGGGTTCTTTTTATCATTACTTTGAGGGAAAAGATGCACTTTTAGGCTCGCTTTCGTACATATTTGATGAAGAGTATTTAAAGCTTCAGGAAAGCTTTCCTGAAAATATGTCAAGCTTTGATAAGCTTTTGTATTTAAACTATTCGCTTTTTTGCGTTATAGAAGACAGAATTGACATAGAGCTTTTAACGAGGCTTTATTCCACACAGCTTATAACAAAAGGCGAAAAGCACCTTTTAGACAACAAGCGTATGTATTATAAGCTCTTAAAAAAGATTGTTTCGGAGGGGCAGAAAAACAAGGAGATTACTGAAAAGATGACAGTCAGCGAGATAGTCAAGCTTTATGCAACCTGCGAAAGAGCGCTTATTTATGACTGGTGTCTTTGCAACGGAGAATACTCTCTTTCTTCTTATGCGAAAAGAGTTTTGCCTATGTTTCTTTCGGAAATTCGTATTGTCAATAAAGACATTTAAAATTGAATATTTTAGAAAAATACGAGAACTAAGTACAGAATACGGTCTATACTTAGTTCTCTATTGCTTTTTGTTTTTGTTTGTGTTAAAATGGTCTGGTATAGTAAAAAATGAAAAGGGGAGATTAATATTATGGATATTTTAGCTTTTGTACTATACTTTGCGGCAATGATTGCCATAGGAATTTACTTTTTCTTTAAATCAAAGGATGTTACAGAAAAAGATTACTTTTTAGGCGGACGCTCTATGGGTCCGTGGGTTACTGCGATGAGCGCTCAGGCTTCTGATATGAGTGCATGGCTTCTTATGGGTCTTCCGGGAAGTATTTTAGCTTTCGGTTTCGGACAGGCGTGGATTGGTATCGGCCTTGCAGTTGGTACTGCTGCGAACTGGATTCTGGTTGCAAAAAGACTTCGTAAGTTTTCCAAGGCTTCGGGAGATGCTATAACTCTTCCGCAGTATCTTTCAAATCGTTTTATGTCAAAGAGCCATACTGTAAGCATTATTTGCGCAGTTGTATTCTTGGTGTGCTTTACGATTTATGTTGCTTCTGCATTTGTTGCAGGCGCAGATGTGTTCACAACATTGGTTCCGTCTCTTACAAGATCAAATGCTATGCTTATTTTCGCAGCGATTGTTGTTTTATACACTTTCCTTGGCGGTTTTTCTGCAGTTTGCTGGACAGACTTTTTCCAGGGACTTTTGATGCTTGCGGCACTTTTGATAGTTCCGATCGTTGTAGGCGTTGCAAGAGACCTTAACCCTGAGGCTCTTAACATTGTATATGATGGTCCTAACGGAGAAAAGTTTAGTTTTGTTGCAAACTTCTTTAATGCAAGCTGGCAGGATATTGTATCAGGCTTTGGTTGGGGACTTGGTTACTTCGGTATGCCTCACATTATCGTAAGATTTATGGCTATTGAAAAACCCAGTATGGTTAAAAAATCTGCAACAGTTGCAATTATATGGGTTGTTCTTTCTTTGGCAGCTGCTATAATGATTGCATACCTTGGCAGAATGTTTGTTTATTCAAACGGAACAGACCTTTCAGAGGTTCTTTTAAGAGAAGGAAAGCAGTCTTTGATATTTGTTGAGCTTGCACGTGACGTGTTCCCGAAATTTATCGCAGGTCTTCTTTTGGCAGCGATTATTGCGGCATCAATGTCTACTGCTGACTCTCAGCTTCTTGTTGCGGCATCTTCGTTTGCATCAGACCTTTATAAGCCGATAATAAGAAAAAATGCATCAAACAAAGAAATGATGTGGGTTAGCCGTCTTATCGTTATTGTTATTGCCGTAGTTGCATTCTTTATTGCAAGCAGCAAGGGAAAAGCGGCTCAGGCTATTATGGATTTGGTTTCAAATGCATGGGGCATTTTTGGTGCAGCGTTTGGTCCTGCGGTTTTATTCTCTCTTTTCTGGAAGAGGTTTACATACAAAGGCGCAGTTGCAGGAATAATTGTTGGCGCGTTGGTTGATATGCTTTGGCTATGGCTTCCTGTATCAGGCGGATTGGCACTTACAGCTATAACAGGCGTGTATGAAATTATCCCCGGATTTATTCTTGGTGCGCTTGCAGCAATCGTTGTAACATTAATCGACAAAGCTCCTTCCGAGGAAGTTTTATCAATCTTCAAAAGAGCAACAGACAACAGTATTGATGACTAATTAAAAAAAGATGCATTCCTTAGCGGAGTGCATTTTTTTGTCTTTTTCTCAATAATATCAACTATTGGTTGATATTATCAGTTGATATTTTTTCAATTTTGCCTTTATAGTTGAGAGTTTTTTGCTTATAATACTAGAAAGAGTATTTTTACGAGGGGTGAAAAAACTTGAGCGAATTTATATTTAAAAGGGTTAAAGAGCTTAGAAAAAAGCATAAGATATCCCAGAAAAAATTAGGAGAATATCTTGGGATAAGCGACAGAGCCGTTTCAAAGTGGGAGACGGGGTTATCTACACCATCGGGGCAGAATATGATTCATTTGTCTAAAATATTTAATGTTCCCGTGGAGTACTTTTTAGGAAAAGACGAGATAAGAAAAAAGAGCGAGAGCGTCAGCGGAATGGAATCTTTAAGAGAGCTTTATAAGATTGGAAGAGGTCCGTCAAGCTCGCACACGATGGGTCCTGAAAAGGCTTGTATGATTTTTAAGGAGAAAAACGCCGGAGCGGACAGATTTAAGGCGGTTTTATTCGGATCACTTGCTAAAACAGGAAAGGGCCACGGAACAGACATTGTAATCAAGAAAACATTTTATCCCTATGATTGCGACATTGAGTTTAATTATATCGAAACAGAGATTCCTCATCCCAACACTATGGAGCTTATCGCCTTGAAAAAGGGAGCTGTGGCTGACAAGGTAAAGGTTTTCAGCATTGGCGGCGGAAGCATTGTGTTTGAAAACGGAAACGCAAAAAAACCCGAGGAAATTTATAAGCTTCATAAGTTCTGTGATATAGCAGAATATTGTGACAGAAATTCCTTAAGGCTTTGGGAGTTCGTTTTGGAAAACGAGGACGAGGGCTTTTTGGATTATATGAAAGAAATCTGGAAGGCTATGCGGGATGCTATTAAAAATGGCCTCGCAGATACGGGCGTTCTTCCGGGTGAGCTTGGAGTTAAGAAAAAGGCGAAGGCACTTTTTAACAATCAGCATATTGATGAATCAGCTGAAACAAGAGAGAACAGAATGGTTTGTTCTTATGCATTCGCAGTGGGCGAGCAAAATGCATCGGGCGAAAAGATTGTTACGGCTCCTACCTGCGGAGCGGCGGGAATCGTGCCTGCGGTTTTGTATTATCAGCAGCAGAAAAATAATTTTTCAGACGAGCAGATTATTCGCGCTCTTATGACGGCGGGTGTTATAGGCAACTTAATAAAAACCAACGCATCAATTTCAGGTGCTGAGTGCGGTTGTCAGGCTGAGGTAGGAAGTGCGTGCGCTATGGCGGCTGCGGCATTAGGTGAGCTTTTCGGTCTTTCTATTGATAAAATAGAGTATGCGGCAGAAATTGCAATAGAGCATCATTTAGGTCTTACCTGTGACCCGATTTGCGGTCTTGTTCAGATTCCCTGTATAGAAAGAAATGCGGTTGCAGCTATGAGAGCGATAAATGCTGTTAACTTAGCAAGCTTTTTGTGGGACACAAGAAAAATTTCATTAGACGGTGTTATCCAGACAATGAAAGAAACAGGTCTTGATATGCACACAGCATATAAGGAAACCTCTGAGGGCGGACTTGCAAAAATAGATATATAATAAAAAGCAGAAGCGAAAGCTTCTGCTTTTTTTGTTACTCAAGAATTGCGCCGTTTGCACGGAGTGTGCTTCTTAATTTTTCTGTGTCGAGAGTGTGAGTGTTTTTGTTTGTCTTTTTTGCTACTGAAATGGCAGTTCCTGCAGCTTCTCCCAGGCATGCGCATATAGGCATAATTCTTACAGACGCCTGAGCCTCGTGAGTTGCTGAGATACATCTTCCTGCAACAAGAAGATTATCAAGTTCTTTGGGAAGAAGGCTTCTGTAAGGAATGGAGTAGTATTCGCCGGGCTTAAAGTAATAATGACTTGTGCCACTTCCTGAGGGATTGTGTATATCTATATCATAATTTCCAAGTGCGATGCCGTCTTCAAATTTTGTGCAGTCTTTAAGTTCTTCTGCCGTTAAAATATGAACGCCATTCAGTTTTCTTGATTCTCTTATGCCGATTTCGGTTGCTATTGAAATTACGGTGCTGTCTTTAAATGCAAAGGATGCCTCCTTAAGAAAGTCCACAAGCTCAAAAACCTGAGCACGTGCAATTTTTTCTGCGCGGCTTACATCAAATGGGTCGGTCGGATTAAGCTTTACTACTCTTGTGGAGTTAAAGTGAACAATGCCCTCGCCGATACCAAGAAAGACAAGAATATCTTCTCTGGGGTTTGAGATTTTCCCTGATTTCTGATAATCCTTATAAAGCTTTTGAATCCTGTCTCTTTCGGCCTCGAAAAACTTTATATCAACTCCGCTCATACGAAAACACGTTGTCATAGGCTGACAAAGAGAATCTTCTTTTCTTCCCAGGCTGTAATCGCAGCCTGCCATATAAAAAAGGTCTCCGTTGCCTGTTGTGTCAATAAAAAAGTCTGCTTCAAATTCTAACTTTTCGCTTCCTGCAATAACCTTAACGCTTTTAATATTTCTGCCCTCTTTTGTAATGTCATATAAAGTCGCGTGGAACAGAACCGAAACTCCCGCCTCATCTGTAAGCTTATCTAAGACGAGCTTGAAGTATTCAGGGGAAAAGCACATATCGTGAGAGTTTCCGCAAAGCTCATTCTGAAGGTTTAACATTTTTCTGAAAATTCCGCCCGAAAGGTACTTTTGCTCTTTTGTGGCACTATCTTTCGTCCAGTACTCCATAAAAGGATAAACTAAAGAGTTTGACATAGCGCCGCCAAGCATTCCCGATTTTTCCAAAAGAAGAACAGAAAGCCCCTCTCTTGCGGCGGCCACGCTTGCCGAAACTCCCGAAAGTCCGCCGCCTACTACTATTAAATCATATTTTTTCATACAAATCACCTCAAGTCTACATTATCATAAAGCAGAAGAAAAATCTTGCAAATTTTAGACTATATATTGAACAAATAATACTTTTATGCTATAATTTTATAAAAAGTATTACAAGGTGGTCAATATGAAGTATAATAATTTATATGATTTAATTACATATCTTCAGTATGGAACAAAGCTTCATATAGGTGTGCTCTTTTTTGGAAACTACGGAAATGAAAAATGTATTTTGCCAAAAAATCAGACTATTCACGCAGGAAAAATATGCGATGAGTTTAAAAGCCGTGAAAGAGGACTTAAAAGGTGCTTCAGGTGCAGAAATGCCGCTATTAAAAAAGCACGCGAGAGTAAAGAAGCGTTTGGGGGATTTTGCATAAACGGAGTTTATGAATACACGAGACCTGTTTTGATAGACGGCAATCTGGCGTGTATGATTTATATAGGAAATATTTTAGAAAAAACAACAGGCTATGAAACGCTTAAAAATAAAATCAAGGGAAAAGAGTGGCTTTTTGACAGCATGGAAAAAGATTTCACCTTTGAAAAATGCGAAAGTGTTGCAGAGCTTATAGAAACCTATATTCTGATATTAATAGAAAAATTTTCTTCGGGAGATTTAAAAAAGTATAATCCTTTAATTGAAAACATAAAAAACTATATTGAAGAAAACCTTGAATATGATATGAAAATTTCAATGCTCGCCAAGACCTTTGGATATAATGAGCAATATTTAGGTCGCATATTTAAAAGGGAAACGAAATTAAGTATTACAGAGTATATAAACAAAAGAAGAATAGAAAGGGCAAAGCTTCTTTTAAAGGAAACAAATGATTCTGTTATCAATATTTCCGATTCGGTAGGTTTTAATAATGTTACATATTTTAACCGTCTGTTTAAAAAGATAGTGAATAAAACACCCATAGAATATAGGGCAGAGTAAACTCTGCCCTATATTGGTTTCTTTTTTAAAAAGTCCAAAAAATCTTTTACATTTCCGTATGCGGAATCTTTTTTGCAGTAGCAAAAAATTGTCTGCGTTTCGTTAAAATCGGATACATTTAAGTATTTGGTGTCAGGGGAAGAAGGCTTTGTGTTGTATTCTCTTGCAAGTCCGATGCCTAGCCCCGCGTCAACAAATTTTTTGTTACACGAAAGGTCGTTGCTTGAAACAACGATATTTGGCGAAAACCCCGCTTTTTTGCAGGCGCTTAACAGAATTTTATGAAGTCCGTTGTTTTCGCCTATTGTTACAAATGATTCATTCTTAAGCTCTTTTAAGGTTAATTCTTTTCCGTACAGATGGCTGCTTTTTGGCACTCTCAGCCTGACTTTAGCGGTAAACAGCTCGCTTTTTTCATAATTTTTATAATTATCGTTTTTCTCATCTATTATGATGTCGTAGTTGTCAAAATCAGTTTCATCAAAATTAAAAGAGGTTTTAAAGCTGATGTGAGGATTAATTTTTTTGTATTCTATAATCCTGTCGGCTACGGAGCTTCGTATTGCACGCACTAAAAGCTTGATTTCTCTTGTATCGGGAGTTTTTGAAGAAATATTGGAAACTGCCTTATCAAGCTCTGAAAAAACGAGAAAAAGAGAATTTTTAAGCTTTTTTCCGTTTTCATTTAAGGAAATTCTGTTGCAGGTTCTTAAAAAAAGCTCACACCCAAGCTCTTTTTCTAGCCTTTTAACAGAGGCAGAAACAGAAGTCTGCGGCACCTGATATTTTTCTGCCGTTTTGGCAAAGCTCTCGTTTATTGCGCTTTCGTAAAAATATTTAAGCTGTAATATTTCCATCTATATCAACCCCTTTAACACTATTTTACCACATTTTTAAAGTTAGGGCAAGACTATTTTAAACAATTATTTACATTAGTATAAAACAGTAGTATAATTTATTTATAAACTAATATTTAATTAAAATAGGAGGCAACTATGGAAAATAAAATTAAAAGCTTTATTAAAGAAAATACAGAGGAAATGTTTAAGGTTTTAAAAGACCTTTGCTTGATTCCCGCGCCGTCTCACTTTGAGCACAAAAGAGCGGAATACTGCAAAAACTGGCTTGAAAACAATGGCGCAAAGGGAGTTTATATAGACGAAGCACTAAATGTTATATTCCCTTTAAACTGCGAAGGGAAAAATGAGATTACAGTATTTGCCGCTCACACAGACACAGTTTTTCCGGACACAGAGCCGATGCCGTATTCTGATGACGGAAAAATCGTGCGTTGCCCGGGCGTTGGAGACGACACTGCCTGTGTTGTTGTGCTTTTGTTTATGGCAAAATTTTTTATAGAAGAAAAAATCTTGTCTGAAAACGGAATTATGTTTGTGTGTGATGCCTGCGAAGAAGGCCTTGGAAACCTTAAAGGCATGAGGCAACTTTTTAAAGATTTTGGCGGACGCATTAAAACATTTTTCTCGTGGGACGGAAGGCTTCCTAACGTGGCAGATGTAAGCGTTGGCTCTCATCGTTATGAGGTTGAGGTTAAAACGGAGGGTGGACACTCGTGGGGAAAGTTCGGAAACAAAAACGCTATTGCCGAGCTGGCTAAAATTGCCGCAAAGATTTACGAGATAGAAGTTCCTGAAAAAGAGGGAACAAAAACAAGCTATAATGTTGGAACAATTTCGGGCGGAACATCTGTAAACACAATTGCACAGAATGCAAAAATGCTTTGCGAGTACCGCTCAACTGACAGAGAGTGTCTTGAAAGTATGAAAGATAAGTTTGAAGCTATTTTTGAAGAGGCACGCACAGAAGGGGTAGAGGTTAATGTTGTAAAAGTTGGAGACCGCCCCGGCAGCATAACAGATTTAAAAAAGATTGAAGCACTGAAAGAAATTGTTGTTCCGATCATTGAAAATGTTACAAATAAGGAAGTTTCGTTGATTTCTTTATCAACAGACTGTAACATACCGCTTTCTTTGGGAGTTCAGTCGTTGTGTATCGGAACAAATATTCAGGGCGGAGCGCACACCCGTGAAGAATGGGTTGATAAGGCGGGATTGCCTTTGGGCCTTGAAATGGCGATAAAGATAGGACTTGAATTTTAAAAGTGAATTGAAAGGAGAAAGTTATGGAGAATAAAATCAAAAGCTTTATTAAAGAAAACACGGAAGAAATGTTTAAGGTTCTAAAAGACCTTTGCTTGATTCCTGCTCCGTCTCATTTTGAGCACAAGAGAGCGGAATACTGTAAAAACTGGTTTGAAAAAAACGGCGCAAAGGGAGCTTACATAGACGAGGCGCTTAATGTAATCTTTCCGATAAACTGCGAGGGAAGCAGAAAGATTACTGTTTTTGTTGCTCATACCGACACAGTTTTTCCCGATACAGAGCCTATGCCTTATTCTGATGACGGCGAAAAAGTGCATTGTCCGGGCTGTGCTGATGATACAGCGAGCGTTGCGGTTTTAATGCTTATGGCAAAGTTTTTTATTGAAGAAAATATAAAACCTGAAAACGGTGTTATGCTTGTTTGTAACTCCTGCGAGGAGGGTCTTGGAAATCTTAAAGGAACAAGACAACTTTTTAAAGATTTTGAGGGTCGTATTGAAAAATTTATTTCCTTTGATGGAACCCTTAGCCGAGTAGTAGACGGATGTGTTGGTTCTCATCGTTATGAGGTTGAGGTTTTAACAGAGGGAGGACACTCTTGGGGTAAGTTCGGCAACAAGAACGCTATTGCCGAGCTAGCTAAAATTGCTGCAAAGATTTATGAGATAGAAGTTCCTAAAACAGAGGGCACAAAAACAAGCTACAATGTTGGAACAATTTCGGGCGGAACATCTGTAAACACTATTGCACAGAACGCAAAGATGCTTTGTGAATATCGTTCCACCGACAGAGAATGTCTTGATATTATGAGAAAGAAATATGAAGCTATTTTTGAAGAGGCGCGCACAGAGGGCGTTACAGTTAATGTTACAAAGGTTGGCGACAGGCCCTGCAGTAACATTGATTTTGAAAAAATTGAAGAGCTAATGAGAGTTGCAGTTCCGATTGCGAAAGAGGTATCGGGCAAGGAGATTACATTCGGAAAATCTTCCACAGACTGTAACATTCCGCTTTCATTAGGGATTTCGGCCATAACAGTGGGCGTTAATTATCATAACGGTGCGCACACTCGTGAGGAGTGGGTTGATAAATTGTCGATGATTCCAGGCCTTGAATATGCAATCAAGCTTGGACTTGCCTTTGGGGAGGTATAAAAAATGAAATTTACAGCAGTTGGCGATATGATAATCCAGAAAAGGATTTATGAAGATTTTGAGGGGTATAAAGAACTTACACCTTTTATCGAAAAAGGTGATGCAAGATTTTTTAACCTTGAAACAACATTAAATTATGACGGAGACACCTGTGGCTCGCAGTTTTCGGGCGGAACATATCTTCGTTGTATGCCTGAGGTGTTAGACGACATTAAAAAGTTTGGTTTTAATATGACAAGCTTTAACAACAACCACGTGCTTGACTTTTTCTATGACGGACTTTTAAGCACAATGACTGCGGTTAACGAAAGCGGACTTGTAAACAGCGGCGTTGGAAGAAATTTAGCTGAGGCGTCGTGCCCGAGATATCTTGAAACCAAAAACGGCAGAGTGGCGCTTATTTCGGTAAACACAAGCTTTGATGCATCTGCTATGGCAGGCGAGCAGTCAGCTCGTTTCCCCGGAAGACCGGGAATTAACGGCCTTCGCATTGAAAGTCATATTGAGCTTCCGAAAGAGGAGCTTGAGCATATTAAAAGAATTGCGTGTGCGACAAATATAAATGCCGCAAAAGAGATTACAAGAAAAGAAGGCTATCATGCAGAGCTTGAGGAAGACGAGTGCGAATTGGGCGAGCTTAAGTTTAAGCTTGGTAAAGAGCCAAAGCATGTTATGAAGATTAAAGAGGCTGATATGCTTCGCGTGGAAAAAGCTATCTACGAGGCAAAATTACAGGCGGACTACATTATGATTTCCATTCACTCACATCAGCTTAGCGGCGATAAAAAGGAAAATCCGTCTGAGTTTTTAATTGATTTCGCGCATAGATGTATTGATGCAGGTGCAAATGCAATCGTAGGTCACGGACCTCATCTTTTGCGCCCGATTGAAGTTTATAAGGATTGCCCGATTTTCTATTCACTCGGAGACTTTATTTTGCAGCTTTACAGTGTTGAGGCGGCACCTGCTGACTTTTTTGAAAAGCAGAATCTTAAAAGTGATGCGACTGTGCACGAGCTTTTAAAGAAGCGCTCCAAGAATTTTACGGTAGGTCTTATGACAGACCCGAGAATGTTCCGCTCAGTTATTCCTATGTGGGAAACTGAAAACGGCAAGCTTACAAAATTAACGCTTATGCCCATTGAGATGAGCATGGATTCTCACAAGGCAGACATAGGACTTCCCAGAAGAAGCTATAATCCTGAAATCTATGAATATTTAGCAAAGATGTGTGAGCCTTACGGAACAAAGCTGACACTTGAAGAAGACGGACTTATAACTTGTAAATGGTAATAAAAAAAGAGGCTTTTGCCTCTTTTTTTAATCTTTGTTTAATTCAGAGGGGCTTACCCCATAAAACTTTTTAAATACTTTTCCGAAATATAACGGGTCGCTGTATCCAACTGAGTGGGCAACCTCTTCGATGGTTGAAAAATCGCCGCTTAAGATAATTGCTTTTGCGTGGGCTATTCTTTTTGAAATGATATAATCTGTTGGCTTAGCCCCGTATTTTAAAACGAACAACTTCCTGAAATATGTGTTTGAAATGCCACAGAATTTGTAGAGCCTGCCCGGTTTGAGTGCAGGGTCAAAAAGATGTTCTTTTAAGTAAAGTGCTGCGGGTTCGATTATTTTTAAATTGTAATCCTCGGTTGTCTTTTTTGATTCTAACGAGGAAACATAGGAAAGAAGAGCGTAAAAAAGGGAAACGCTTTTGTATTTTTCAGAAGGAGAGCCTAAATTCCACATATCCGTAAAGCAATTTGAAATGTAGTCTGCATCATAAAAACCCTCAAGGGAGTAGCAGGCGGGATGAGGCTGTTTTTTAAAGTCTGCCTGAAAATTTATTGAGGTATAAAGCACTTCGTCCGAAAGGGCGGTTGCTGAGTATGTGCTGCCTTTGGGAATAAAAATAACATTGCCCTCGTTTGCGTGTATTTCCTTTTCACCAAACTTATAGAGCATATCGCCTTTGATTCTTATAAGAAAGGCGTGAGCCTTTTTATTTTCAACTTTAAGAAAGGTTCTGTTGGCTCTGTGAAACGAGGAAACAATTTCTATATTTTCTATATTGTCAAACATAATAAAAAACTCCTCTGTTTTGTTTGCGTTTATGTGCATTGTAACATAAGATTTTAAAAAAAGCAACAAAAAAGAAAAAGTCGTTATAAAAATTCCATATTGTTATAAAAATTCCATTTCAATTCGGGATTTCCGTGCTATACTTTTAGTTGTGAGAGGAAGTGTTTTTATGGAAAATGAAAAAAAGTTTCGCTTTGATTATTCGTGGATTATTGTCGGAATCTGCTTTTTGATGGTATTTGCATGCCTTGGTCTTTGCTCGAGCGGCAGAACATACTACCTTACCGCTATAACAGATGCTCTTGATATTCCGAGAGGATTGTTTTCTTTAAACAATACTGTAAGGTTTATAACCACAACCATTTTAAACTTATTCTTCGGTAAGCTTATTATGCGTTTTGGCGCAAAAAAGCTTATTTCAGCAGGTCTTGTAAGTTTGATAATTTTTGCGGTTATAAATGCTACGGCAGATAAGCTTTATCAGTTTTACATAGGCGGCTTCTTTTTAGGTGTCGGCCTTGCGTGGACAACTACGACAATGGTAAGCTTTGTTATAAATAAATGGGCGACCAAAAACAAAGCAACGCTTACGGGTGCGGTTCTGGCAGCAAACGGCATAGGCGGTGCTATTGCGGTTCAGATTATAGTGCCGATTATCTTTCAGGAGGGAAATCCATTTGGATATCGCGACTCGTATTTTCTTGTTGCAAAGATTCTTGCCGTTCTTCTTTTGTTAGTGCTTATTTTCTTTAAGGATAAACCCATTGAGGCAGGCGAGCAGATAGGTAAGAAAAAGAAGAAGGCAAGAGGCACGGGCTGGGTTGGAATGGAGTATGAAGAGGTAATAAGAAAGCCATATTTTTACATTACTCTTTTAGGCGTTTTCTTAACAGGTATGGTGCTTCAGGGACTTGGCGGAATGGCAGTTCCTCATATGATAGACGTCGGCATTGATACAGGCACCCTTGCAACGCTTTCGGGCTTTGGCGGAATTGTGTTTACCTGCACAAAGTTTTTAACCGGTCTTTCATACGACAGATTTGGAATTAAAGTCGTTATGATAGTGGAACTTACATGTGCGTTTTTAGCAATACTCGGTCTTGTGTTTGTTAATAACAGTGTCATTGGAGTTGTGATTGCATACATAAGAAGTGTGGTAGGCTCCATAGCATCTCCTCTTGAAACTGTTATGCTTCCTATTTTTGCGATGGAGTTTTTTGGAAACAAAGCCTTTGACAAGGTTATAGGAATAGTTGTCGGCACAAGCACTGCGGGATTTGCGGTTGGTGCGCCTTTTGCGAATGTATGCTATGACATATTTGGAAGCTATAACATTGCATTTATAATTTTTGCGATTTTGATGGTTATTGTTACAGTGGCTATGTTGTATTCTTTAAAAGCTTCAGGAAAGGAAAAAAAGATTATTCTTGAAAGAGAAGAAATGGCTCTTGAAGCACAAAATGTTTAATATTTAATAAAAAAACGGCAACGTGTTGCCGTTTTTTATTTTGCCTAAAACAGAACTTGTGGTTGTTGTTCTTGTTTATCAGCGCAAGGTGCTTTGTGTTTTTTTGGCAAAAGTGCAGTAAAAGTGGAGGGTTTTTTGTGAAAAGTATAACAATATATTTTTTTTGACAAAAAACCTTTATTTTTTTTTCGTTATATGTTATAATGTAATAGACTGCGCAGAGGTGTGTCAAGTGCGTGGGAAAATAATATATGTAATGCATACTTTTGTATGCACTAAATATGATTTAGGAGGATGTTGTATGGCTCACATTAATGAAGCAGGAGTTAAGAAGATTTGCGAAATCTGCGACAGATATGCAAATGAAAAAACTCCGTTGATGATGATTTTGAGTGACATTCAGAACGAGTATGGTTATATTCCGTTGGATGTTCAGCAAATCGTTTCAGAGAAGACAGGTATTTCCGTAGCAGAGATTTACGGTGTTGTTACTTTCTATTCTTTCTTCTCACTTAAGCCAAAGGGCAAGTATGTTATAGGATGCTGTATGGGTACAGCTTGCTATGTAAAGGGTGCTCAGTTGGTAATGGATAAGTTTTCTGAAATTTTGGGAATCGCTCCCGGCGAAACAACTGCAGACGGTATGTTTACAATCGATGCTTTAAGATGTATCGGTGCTTGCGGTATCGCACCTGCTGTTACAATTAACGGCAAGGTTTATCCTAAGGTAGCTGTTAGCCAGGTTCCCGGTATTGTTGAAAATTATCGCAATGGAGGTGCTAACTAATGAAAACATTTGCAGAATTGGATGCTAAAATCTGTAGCTGTACAGAAGCACTTACAAGCAAGATTGATGGTTCTTGCGGAAAGCGTGCTATTCTTCTTTGCGGTGGTACAGGTTGTTTGTCATCAGACTCAATGAATATTAAAGAAAAGTTTGAAGAGCTTATTGCTAAAGAGAATATGGGCGATAAGGTTACAGTTAACCTTGTTGGCTGTTTCGGTTTCTGTTCTCAGGGTCCTTTCGTTAAGATTTTCCCTGAAGACACACTATACCGTCTTGTTAAGGTTGAAGATGTTGAAGAAATCTTTGAAAAGGATATTAAAAACGGCGAAATCGTTGAAAGACTTCTTTATGTTGACCCCAACACACAGGAAAAGGTTGTAAAGCAGGACGATATTACTTTCTATAAAAAGCAGAAGCGTGTTGCTCTTCATGGTTGTGGCGTTATCAATCCCGAAAGCATTGAAGAGGCTATGGGTGAGGGCGCATTTTCCGGCTTAAAGCGTGCTTTGGCTATGGAGCCCAAGGAAGTTATTGATGAAGTTTTGGCTGCAGGTCTTCGTGGTCGTGGCGGCGCAGGCTTCCCGACAGGACGTAAATGGTCTTTTGCTTTCGCTAACGAAGCAGACCAGAAATATGTTGTATGTAATGGTGACGAAGGTGACCCGGGTGCATTCATGGACCGTTCAATTCTTGAAGGTAAC
>CALAUK010000193.1 GCA_937892135.1 uncultured Clostridia bacterium
ATATCACTTGCGACGGATATGTTACTTTAACAGATGGTACAGGTATAGTTCATATTGCTCCTGCATTCGGTGAAGACGACGCAAAGGTTGGACGTGCTTACGATTTGCCTTTCGTTCAGCTTGTTGACTCAAAGGGCGAAATGACAAAGGAGACTCCCTGGGCAGGAATGTTCTGCAAAGACGCTGACAAGGAAGTTTTCAAGGCGTTAGCAGAAAGCGGACTTTTGTTTAAGGCGCTTCCGTTTGAGCATTCATATCCTTTCTGCTGGAGATGTGATACTCCTCTTATTTACTATGCAAGAGATTCATGGTTTATAAAGATGACAGCCGTTAAGGATGACCTTATTAAAAACAACAACACAATTAACTGGATTCCCGAAAGCATCGGAACAGGCCGTTTCGGTGACTGGCTTAAAAATGTTCAGGACTGGGGCGTAAGCCGTGACAGATACTGGGGAACACCACTTAATATATGGGAGTGTTCCTGCGGACACCGCCACAGCATAGGCTCTATCGCTGAACTTCGCTCCATGAGCGATAACTGCCCTGAAGAGATTGAGCTTCACAGACCCTATATTGATGCTGTAACAATAAAATGCCCCGAGTGTGGAGGCGAAATGAGAAGAGTTTCCGAGGTTATTGACTGTTGGTTTGACTCGGGCGCTATGCCTTTTGCTCAGTGGCACTATCCTTTTGAAAATGAAGATATATTCAAGGCTAATTTCCCTGCAAGCTTCATAAGTGAGGCTGTTGACCAGACAAGAGGATGGTTCTATTCACTTCTTGCAATTTCAACACTTATCTTTAACGAAGCACCTTATAAAAACGTTATCGTTTTAGGTCTTGTTCAGGACGAAAACGGTCAGAAGATGAGTAAATCCAAGGGAAATGCCGTTGACCCGTTTGATGCGCTTGCAACCTACGGCGCAGACTCAATCCGCTGGTATTTTTACTCAAATTCAGCACCCTGGCTTCCTAACCGTTTCCACGAGAAAGCCGTTATGGAGGGCCAGAGAAAGTTTATGGGTACCTTGTGGAACACTTATGCGTTCTTCGTTTTGTATGCAAACATAGATAAGTTTGATGCGAGCAAGTATGCACTTGAATATGACAAGCTTTCTGTTATGGACAAGTGGATGCTTTCAAAGCTTAACAGCCTTGTTAAGACAGTTGATAACTACCTTGAAAACTACAAGATTACAGAAACTGCAAGAGCACTTCAGGAATTTGTTGACGATATGAGTAACTGGTATGTAAGAAGAAGCCGTGAGCGTTTCTGGCAGAAGGGTATGGAGCAGGATAAGATTAATGCTTATATGACTCTTTATACAACACTTGTTACATTGGCTAAGCTTTCAGCGCCCATGATTCCGTTTATGAGTGAGGATATTTATCAGAATTTAGTTCGTTCATTAGATAAAGATGCTCCCGAGAGTATTCACCTTTGCGACTATCCCGTGTTTGACGAGAAGCTAATTGACTCATCACTTGAAGAAAACATGAAAAAGCTTTTGGATATTGTTGTTTTGGGACGTGCGTGCAGAAATGCGGCTAACATCAAAAACCGTCAGCCGATAGGTAAGATGTTTGTTAAAGCAGACTTTGAGCTTTCTAAGTTTTTCCTTGACATTATCGCAGAGGAGCTTAATGTAAAGGAAGTTGACTTTACAGATAATGTTAGAGAGTACACAAGCTACAGCTTTAAGCCTCAGCTTAAGACAGTAGGTCCTAAGTTCGGTAAGTATTTGGGAATAATCCGTGATTATCTTTCAAATGTTGATGGAAATGACGCTATGGATGAGCTTGAAAAGGACGGAGCTGTAAAGATTACTACACCTGACGGCGAAATCAGACTTGAAAGAGAAGACCTTTTAATTGAGACAGCTCAGGTTGAAGGTTACGCTTCTGAAAGCGATTTCGGCATAAGCGTTATTTTGGATACTCACCTTACAGATGAGCTTATTGAAGAGGGCTTCGTTCGTGAGATAGTAAGCAAGATTCAGACAATGAGAAAAGATTCGGGCTTTGAGGTTATGGATAACATAAGAATTTATTCTTACGGAAACGAAAGAATAAAAGAGATAATCGAAAAGAACGCCGAAGAAATAAAAGAAGATGTTCTTTGCCGTGAAATCGTTTTTGATAAAGAAACAGATTTTGCAAAGGAATGGAACATAAACGGCGAAAAAGTTATGATTGCTGTTGAAAAGCTATAAAATAAAAGGTTTCCGCATTTTTGCGGAAACCTTTTTTCATAGAAGTTTAGTTTTGATTAAAGAGAAGATATCGTCTGCGACATCTTTTTCGAATACCTTTGTTAAAGAAGAATAAATCTTATCTTCTTTAAACGGGCATTTTAAAAGAGCTTTTTCTATTTTGTCCCTTATGCTCCAGTCCATAGAATCGGAAAAGACGATTATATCATTTATAACGCCGTTTGAAACCTCAAAAGAAAGATCTATTGTGCCCCACGAAAAACGGTTTTTAAGGTTTGTTGAAAACGGAATGGGCATTTTGTATAAATAATCATAGCTTCCGTATTCTTCTTTTAGTGCGGCTACTTTTTCGGCGTCCGGGATGGGAGCGGGAGCCAGGGTAAGATTATACACTTTTTCGAAAGCCTTAAGCATATAATCTGCCATAAGCTTGCAAGATAGACCTTCTGAAAGCTCGGATAAATTAACAACCCTTGATCTTACTGATTTTACGCCCTTGCTCTCAAGCTTAGCCTCGGGGGGAGAGAGGTATTTTTGCATAGCTGTCATATCGGCATTTATAAGTATTGTTCCGTGATGATAGCTTCTTCCCTTTGAATTATAAAAGGCGTTTCCCGAAAACTTTCTGCCGTCAGCTAAAATATCGTTTCTGCCTGAAAATTCAGTGTTAATTCCTGCGATAGCGCAAGCAGTTTTTATGACATTAAGCTGCTTTTCAAGGTCGTAGTTTTCAGTTTTACATAAAAAAGTAAAATTAAGATTGCCTGTGTCGTGAAAAACGGCACCGCCGCCTGAAAGACGCCTTGCAAGAAAGCCTCCGTCTTTTTCAAGCTCTCGGCATCTGCACTCTAAAAACGAATTCTGATTTCTTCCGATAACCACGGTTTTTTCGTTCTGCCACAGATACAAAATCACAGTTTCGTCGTCCACAGAATCCAAAAGACATTTTTCGACTGCGAGGTTTTCATAAGGATTAACACAGTCTGTTTTATGAACCTGTAAATATTTAATCATAATTATCACCCGGATATATTATATAAAAAACTTTTTTTCAAGTCAATAAATTTATGAAAAAAATGTGCCGGTATTATAAAAAGTGTTATAAAGAAAAAGGCTAGTTTTTAGAGTATTTGTTTATTATGCTAACCGAGTGGCTGTTTTTTTGTTTTTTTAGATTTTATTGTAAAAAAAGACATTGACGAAACCGGTTTATAGGTGTATAATTATAGTTGCAGTTATTATAAGTAAAATTATTTTTTATAATCTAAGAGGAGGGGTTATTTTGGCTAATGCAGTAATTATGCCCAAAGCCGGTATAACAGTTGAAAGCTGTATCATCGGAACATGGGAAAAGAAAGTCGGAGATTCGGTTAAAGTCGGAGATATTCTGTTTACATACGAAACAGACAAAGCAAGCTTTGAATGCGAGTCTACCGAAGAAGGTACTTTACTTGAGATTTTCTACCAGGAAGGTGACGAGGTTCCCTGCTTGGTAAATGTTTGTGCAATTGGTAATGAGGGTGATGATGTTTCTGCTCTTCGTCCTGAAGGTGCTCAGGCAGAGGCTCCCGCAGAGGCAACTCCCGCAGCAGAAGCTCCCGCAGCAGCGGTTGCAGCTCCTGTAGAGGCTCCCGTTTCAACAGCAGTAGCAGGCGCAGATGCAGCAGCATCTCCCAGAGCTAAGAAACTAGCAGAGCGCGCAGGTGTTGATGTAAATTGTGCAACACCTACAGGTCCTAACGGAAGAATTATCGAGCGTGATGTAAGAACTCTAATGGATAATCCTGAGGCAGCTAAGGCAGCAGCGGTTGCGGCTCCCGCAGTTAGTGCGGCTCCCGAGGCAGAGTATGAAGATGTTAAGTTCAGCGGAATCCGCCGTGCTATCAGCAAGTCAATGCACACATCTTTGTCTACAATGGCTCAGCTTACTCACAACACATCATTCGATGCATCAAATATTCTAGCTTACAGAAAGCAGCTTAAGGCAGCTGAGGGTGAGCTTGCAGGCATCACATTGGGCGATATCGTTTTGTATGCAGTTTCAAGAACTCTACTAAACCACCCCGATTTGAATGCACATATGTTAGACGATAACAACATTCGTTTGTTTAAGCACGTTAACCTAGGTGTTGCAGTTGACACACCCAGAGGCTTAATGGTTCCCACAATCTTTAATGCTGACCAGAAGAGTCTTCTTGAGATTTCCAAGGAAGTTAAGGTTCTTGCAGCAGAGTGCCGTGATGGTGCAATAAGCCCCGACAAGCTAACAGGTGCTACATTTACAGTATCTAACCTTGGTAACCTTGGCGTTGAGTCCTTTACTCCTGTTATCAATCCTCCCCAGACAGGTATTTTGGGAGTTTGCGGAACAACACAGCGCGTTAAGAAAGCAGCTGACGGTTCAATTGCGCTTTACCCCGCAATGGGCTTAAGCTTAACATACGACCACAGAGCAGTAGACGGAACTCCTGCAGCTCGTTTCCAGAAAGAGCTTGGAGCTAACCTAGAAAACTTTACAACACTTCTTGCGAAATAAGGAGAGAGAAAAATGGAAATTTTTGATTTATTAGTTGTTGGCGGCGGCCCCGGCGGATATTTGTGCGCTGAGCGTGCTGCGCAGAACGGTATGAAGGTTGCAGTTTTTGAGAAGAAAGCACTTGGCGGAACTTGCCTTAACGAAGGTTGTATCCCCACAAAGACTCTTCTAAACTCTTCTAAGATGTACCGTCATGCAAAAGAGAGCGAAGCTTTTGGTGTTACTTCTGAAAATGTTAAGTATGATCACGCAAAAGTTGTAGACAGAAAAGACAAGGTTGTTAAAACACTTGTTTCAGGTGTTGGCGCAACAATGAAAGCAAACAAGGTAACAGTTGTTTCTGAAAACGCTGTTATCAAGGGAAGAGGAGATAACGGCTTTATGGTTGAGGCCGCAGGTCAGATCTACGAGGGCAAAAAGCTTGCTATCGCATCAGGCTCTGAAACAGTTGTTCCTCCCGTTCCCGGCTTAAAAGAGGGAATTGAGTCAGGCTTCGTTGTAACAAACAAAGAAGTTTTAGACGCTAAGAAGCTTCCCAAGGATTTGGTTGTAATCGGTGGCGGCGTTATCGGTCTTGAAATGGCTTACTATTTTGCAAGCGTTGGCGTTAACGTTACTGTTATCGAAATGATGCCCAAAATCGCAGGTGCAACAGATCCTGAAATCTGCAAGGTTATTCAGGAAGGCTTTGAAAAGCGCGGCATGATATTTAAGCTATCCTGCAAGGTGCTTGAAGTTAAGAAAAAGAGCGTAATATATGAAGAGAATGGCGAGAAGAAAGAAATTAAGTGCGATATGGTACTTCTTTCTGCAGGTCGTAAGCCCTCTACAGCAGGCATCGGTCTTGAGTCATTAAATCTTGATATGGACAGAGCTGCAATTAAGACAGACCGTCATCTTTGCACAAATGTTTCCGGTGTTTACGCTATTGGTGACTGTAACGGTAAGCTTATGCTTGCTCACACTGCTTACAGAGAAGCAGAGGTTGCAGTTAATCACATGATGGGTAAGGCTGATGAGATGCGTTATGACGTTATCCCCTCAGTTATATACACAGACCCTGAGGTTGCAAGTGTTGGCCTTTCTAAAGAGGCTGCAGAGGAAAAGGGAATGAAGGTTAAAGAAATTAAGCTTCCCATGAGCTATGCAGGCCGTTACATCGCTGAAACAGAGGGCGGCAAGGGCTTTATCAAGCTTGTTGTTGACACAGACAAGAAGCGTTTGGTAGGTTGCCACATGGTAGGTTCTTATGCTTCTGAAATCATTATGACAGCTACAATGATGATTGACACAGAGCTTACACCTAACCGTTTGCAGAAGCTTGTGTTCCCTCATCCTACAGTTGTTGAAATCATAAGAGAAGCTATTTTTCATATTTAAGGAGGAATAAAAATGCCTAAGAGTTTATTTGTTGATCCCGCCGAAACCCGTGCGGCTGGCAAAATTACTTTTGAGGATATCCCGGTAAACGCGTATAACAAAACAATCAAAGAAGAGCGCAAACGTTTTTCTGATGACGATTTGGTTCGTATCTACCGTGATATCACAGTTTTACGTGAATTTGAGTCTATGCTTAACCAGATTAAGACTCAGGGACTTTACAACGGTATTGAAACAACATATCCCGGTCCCGCGCATTTGTCTATTGGTCAGGAAGCTGCCGCTGTTGGTCAGGCTTACCTACTAGACCAGAATGACTTTTCTTTCGGTTCTCACAGAAGCCATTCTGAAATTCTTGCAAAAGCACTTTCCTGTATCCAGAAGCTTTCTGAGCAGGAATTAATGACAATCATGGAGGGCTTTTTAGGTGGTTCTGCTCTTCGTGCAACAGAAAAGCTAGGTCCTGTAAGCGATGTTAAGGAGCTTGCTATCCGTTTTATCCTATACGGAACACTTTCCGAGATTTTCGCTCGTGACACAGGTTTCCACAAGGGTATGGGCGGTTCAATGCACGCGTTCTTCCTACCCTTCGGTATTTACCCCAACAACGCTATCGTTGGTGGTTCTGCTGCTATCGCAACAGGTGCTGCTTTGTTTAAGAAAGTAAATGGCAAGCAGGGTATCGTTGTTTGTAACTCAGGTGACGGTTCTATGGCTCGTGGTCCCGTTTGGGAGGCTATGAACTTCGCTGCTATGGATCAGTTCCACACATTGTGGGAGAGCCATAACGGTGGTATGCCTATTTTGTATAACGTATTTAATAACTCCTACGGTATGGGCGACCAGACACGTGGTGAGACAATGGGTTATGATATGCTTGCTCGTATCGGTTCAGGCGTAAGCCCCACTCAGTTCTACGCAGAGCGTATCGACGGCTTCAATCCTTTGGCAGTTATCGACGCTATGGAGCGTAAGCTTGAGATTCTTCGTAAGGGTGAAGGTCCTGTTCTATTGGATACTCTTACATACCGTTTCTCAGGTCACTCAACATCAGACCAGAACGCTTATCGTACAAAGGAAGAAATCGATGCATGGCGTGAAGTTGATCCTATCATCACATACCGTAAGGGTCTTGTTGATGCTAAGGTTACATCTGATGATAAGCTTGAAGAAATCCTACAGAACACAATCGAGCGTATGACAATGATCTGTAAGGCAGCAGCTGATCCTGAAATCAGCCCCTATGTTGACTTCAAGAAGACTCCCGATGTTGTTGAAAACCTAATGTTCTCAAATGAGAAGATTGACAAGCTTGACGACCGTGAGCCCGAAGTTAATATGCCTTTAGCAGAAGTTCCTGCATACAAGAAGTTAAAAGAGAAGTTCCGTTCTCCTGTTGTAGACGGAAAGCCCGTATCAAAGATGAAGCTATTTAATCTTCGTGATGCATTGTCTGAAGTAATTTATGACCGCTTCTACGAAGATCCTACTCTAATCGCTTACGGCGAAGACTGCCGTGACTGGGGTGGCGCATTCGCGGTTTACCGTGGTATGATGGACGCTTTCCCGCACTGCCGTTTGTTTAACTCTCCTATTGCTGAGGCTGCTATTGTTGGTACTGCTGTTGGTTACGCAGTTTCCGGTGGTCGTGCACTAGTTGAGCTTATGTATGCTGACTTTATCGGCTGCGCAGGCGACGAAATCTTTAACCAGATGTCAAAATGGCAGGCAATGAGTGCCGGCATACTAAAGATGCCTATCGTACTAAGAGTATCTGTTGGTTCTAAGTACGGTGCACAGCACAGCCAGGACTGGACAGCACTTTGTGCTCATATCCCCGGTCTTAAGGTTTGCTTCCCCGCAACACCTTGGGAAGCTAAGGGCTTGATGGAAACAGCACTTAAGGGTTCTGACCCCGTTGTATTCTTCGAGAGCCAGAGAATTTACGATATCGGTGAGCAGTTCCACGAGGGTGGCGTTCCCGAAGAGCGTTATGAAATTGAAATCGGCGATGTTAACAAGGTTCGTGACGGTAAGGATGTAACAATTCTTACAGTTGGTGCTGCACTTTACCGTGCTGTTGATGCTGCAAATCAGCTAAAAGAGAAGTATGGTATGGAAGCAGATATTATAAACCTTCACTCACTTGTTCCGCTTGATTATACTAAGATTGTAGAGTCTGTAAAGAAGACTGGCCGCGTTGTTTTGGTTTCCGATGCTTGTGCAAGAGGTTCTTTCCTAAACGATGTTGCTAAGAATATTACAGAGCTTTGCTTTGACGATTTGGATGCACCTCCGGTTGTTGTTGGTGCACGTAACTGGATTACACCTCCCTTTGAGTTTGACGAGTTCTTCTTCCCACAGGCAGGCTGGATTTTGGATGCTATCCACGAGAAGCTTGTTCCATTACCCGGTCATGTGGTTGAGAACGGCTGCACAGAGGCTGAAGCATACCGCAGAGCTAAGAAGGGTGTATGATGGAAATAACAAGAACAGCTTCTGCAGGTGTACTGCTTAAGCTTAATGGTGTGTCGTTTCTGCTTGACGGCGTTTCGAAGTATCTTTTTCCATACGAAAAAACTCCTGAAAGCATAAAAAGTGAAATTATGAAAAACCCACCCGATGTGATGGCGTTTACTCATTATCACGAAGACCACTATGACAAAGATTTTGTTAATTCTTATAAAGAAGACACGCTCAGGTCCGTTTACGGGCCTGAGCTGTCTGATTTTTTACAAACAGGCAAAACAAGGCTTTATGCAGTGCCGACAAGGCATATAGGAAAAAGCGATATATCGCACGTAAGCTTTGTAATCTCGGGCGAAAAGTGCGTGTGGTTTATGGGAGATGCATCTCCTTTAAACTTAAGAAAATTAGAAAATATGCCAAAGCCCGATGTTCTGATTGCGCCTTTTGCATATTTTAACACGCCCTCCTCGTTTGAGGCGGCAAAGAGGACAGGCGCAAAGAATTTTGTGATTGTTCATATGCCTGAAGAAGAAAATGACGAGTATAATCTCTGGCGTGATGTTAAAAACGTTATCGGGGAAGAAAAAGGCGTCTTTTTAATGAGAATAGGCGAGACGATAATTCTGTGAAAAAACGGTCGAAAGGCCGTTTTTTTATTTAGATTTTGCTTGAATTGTTATGAAAAATATGGTATAATAATTGCGTCGGAGAAAAAATAATAAATAATGAAAAATCGCTTTGCGATTTTAACCATAATTATTCATCATTCATTATTAATTATTCATTATTACAGAGGGGGATTTTTTATGAAGTACCTACTTGGAGTTGACGTTGGAACTACTTCTATGAAAGCGGCAGTTTTTGACGAGGACTTTAATTGCAAAAAGAGCGTAACAAAGGACTATACACTTGATGTATCGGGCGATTTTGTTGAGCTTGACCCTGAAAAGTATTACGAAATGCTTTCGGAAGCTTTAGCTGAGCTTTCAGCTGACTACGAGATTAGTGCAATGAGCATTGACACACAGTGCGAAACAATTATCGTAGCAGACGAGGACGGAAAGCCTCTTCGCAAGGCTATCGTGTGGCTTGATAACAGAGCGACTGAGCAGGCAGACAAGATAAAAGAAAAGTTTGGCGAGGAAAAGGTTTATAACACAACAGGTCAGCCTGAGATAACTGCAACATGGCCTGCAAGCAAGCTTTTGTGGATTAAAGAAAATGAGCCTGAGATTTTTTCTGGCATCAAAAAGGTATTTATGCTTGAAGATTACCTTTTATACAGATTAACAGGCAATTTCGTAACAGAGAAAACTTTGCAGTCATCAACCTTATATCTTGATATAAACACATTTGACTGGTGGGGCGAAATGCTTGACTTTATCGGTCTTGACAAATCAGCATTCCCGAAGCTTTTAGATAGTGGCGTTGTTGTCGGTGAATACAAGGGCATCACAGTTTCAACAGGTGCTATGGACCAGATTGCAGGCGCTATCGGCGCGGGCATAGTTAAAAAAGGAATAGTAAGCGAGATGACAGGAACAACAATGGTTGTTTTTGTTCCCTCAGACGATATTCCAAGTTACAGCCCTGACAGCAAAATCCCGTGCCACGTTAATTTCGACGGCAAGTACTGCCTTGTTTCGTGGACATCAACTGCAGGTATGGCACTTAAGTGGTTTAAAAATAATTTCTGCGAAAACTTCTCGTTCAAAGAGCTTGACTCTCTTGCAAAAGACATCGCACCCGGAAGTAACGGACTTACATTTATACCTTACCTTTGCGGTTCTACAATGCCTAAGTATAACCCCGATGCAAAGGGCGTGTTCTACGGTATCACACTAGAGCACACAAGAGGCCATTTTGTAAGAAGTATATTAGAGTCAGTTTCATGTATGCTAAAGAGCAACTTGGATTATATGAATATTGATTGCAGCGAAATAAGAACAATGGGCGGCGGTGCGCAGAGCCCGTTATGGTGTCAGATAAAAGCTGATATGACCAAAAAGAAGATTGTAACTCTTAAAAACGAAGAAACAGCATGCCTTGGCTCTGCTATTTTGGCGGGCGTGGCTGCAGGAATTTTAGAAAGCGTAGAGGCAGCTTGCGAAAAGGCAGTTGCAACTAATAAAGAGTATGTTCCGACAGGTGCAGACTACGAAAAATGCTACAAAGCATTTGGCGAAATTGAGGGCAAGCTATTTTAAAATAGGCTTGACAATAAATGCCTTGTAGTGTATAATTAATTGATATGAAAGGGGAGGTAAAAATGTTAAAAAATCCTATTATAAAACCACCATTTTTTGAAATTGGTCCTAAGGCGTACTTATATGGCGAGGAGATGCTAAAGCTTGCTAAGGTCATAGATAAGACAGCTCTTAAATATGACGTTGACGTTATAGTAACACCTCAGTACACAGATATTAAACTTCTTGCTGATAACACAGAAAGAATTTTCGTGTTCGCTCAGCATATGGACTGTTTAGAGGTTGGACGCGGTCTTGGCAGCGTTTTGCCTGAGGCAGTTAAAGCAGCAGGTGCAAAGGGCGTTATGCTAAATCACGCAGAAAAGCCTTTAACACTTGATGTTGTTGAAAAAACTATCCGCCGTGCAGAAGAGGTTGGTCTTTCAACAATCGTTTGCGCAGACACAGTTGAAGATGTAATCAAAATCGCAAAGATGCAGCCCGATTTAATCGTTGCAGAGCCTACTGAGCTTATCGGTACAGGCACAACAAGCGACAGTAACTACGTTATAGATACTATTAACAAGGTTCGTGAAATCGACGAGAGAATTATGGTGCTTCAGGGTGCCGGAATTTCAAACGGCGAGGACGTTTACAACACAATTAAGCTTGGTGCTCAGGCAACAGGCTCAACAAGCGGTATCATTAAGGCAGCTGACCCGTATGCTATGGTTGAAGAAATGCTTTACAACCTAAGAAAAGCATGGGATGAGATGCATCCGTAAGGAGGAAATAAAATGAAAAAAGAAGCATTGGAAGCAGCAAAAAACGCTTACATAATTGAGAGCGAATGTATAAAAGAAATGCTTGACTATTTTGACGAGGAAGCTTTTTCAAAGGCAGTTGACCTTTTAAAGAATGCCGTTAGAATAGGAACAACAGGTTGCGGTCACAGTGGTATTATATGCAGTCACTTCTCTCATTTGTTGTGCTGTATAGAGCGCCCCGCAAAGTTTGTTTCTCCTGCTGAGGCTGTTCACGGTGGAACAGGTTATCTTCAGGAGGGCGACGTTATGGTTTTCTGCTCAAGAGGCGGAAAAACAAAGGAGCTTCTTCCCATTATGGACATCTGTAAGGTAAAGGGAGTTAAGATGATTACAATCACAGAAAATCTTGAGTCTCCTTTAGCACAGGGTGCAGATGTTGTACTAAAGCAGTATGTTAACCGTGAAACTGATAAGTATAACTGTCAGGGAACAACTTCTTCAACATCTCTTGCAGTGATTTTCCACGCACTTCAGACAGCGTTGATAGAAGAAACAGATTATCAAAATGAGCAGTTTGCCTTAATTCATCCGGGTGGTGCAGTAGGTGAAAGGCTTAATAAATAAATTATAATTTTAGGAGGATAATATTATGGAATTCAAAGTGTTTCAGAAAGAGTTAGAGCTTCAGTCAAGAGGCTGGATCCCCACATTCCATGACGTTTCTAAGGAAGTTATGGAAATCGTTAAGGCTTCAGGTGTTAAGAACGGTACAGTTACAATCGCTTCTCACCACACAACATGTTCAGTTATGGTTCAGGAGTGTTCACACGATATCGATTCTTTCGATCTTGAGTACTTACAGCATGACCTACTAGACATCATGAGAAAGATGATTCCTGATTTCGCTGAAGAGCATCAGTATCGTCATCCCGGCCCGATCCACGCTCAGTTCGGCAGATACGTTGACGAGCCTGGTGATTTCACAAGCATGAACACAGACGGTCACCTTCGTAGCGTATTCTTCGGAAGAAGCGAAGCTATGACAATTAAAGACGGCGTTCTAGACGGTGGTGAGTTCGCTCACATTTACTTCATCGACTGGGATCACGTTCGTGCTCGTCGTCGTCAGCTTAACATCACAGTTATGGGTACAACAGATGACGTTGAAGACAGAAAGTGGAACAACGGCGAGGTTATTAACACACTTCGCAAGTACACAGACGAAGAGAAAGCTTACGACGTTCACTACGACCTACAGCTTAAGAGATAAATTCTTCAAAATAAAAGGTGACCTTTGGTCACCTTTTTTGTTATAAAAAAAAGAGGATTTGGTTTTGTCAAATCCTCTTTAAGTTCTTTATGATAATTTTTCGGGATACAAGCCGTCTTTAATTAACTTTTTGATTGAGTCAATTACAGTGGGCGCGTCCTCTTTATATGTAACACCGAACCACTTGTCGTTTGTCGGAAGCACTTTAACAGTTGCTTTGCCGTCTTTAATCATACCGTCAACAATAGAGGGAAGAAGATATTCTGCCTTTAAGTCGCCCTCTTTGACATTTGACAAAAATTCTATAAAGCCTTCTTCGAGACCTTCTATAAATTCAGGAGTTAATCCCCACATATTCATTGACACATAAGACTCAGAGTCAATCGGGCCATCGGGAGTTTTAGCGCCCTGACCATCCTTTTCGATGCCGCTTGTTTCCACAACGTCAACAAGCATCTTTTCAGAATTAACCTTGCACACACCGCGTGTTACACCGCCATTGTCGGAAAGGGTGTTTTTAAGGATAAAGCCTGCCATACAGAAAGCGAAAGGATTTTTTAAAGCTTCGTCTGACACCAAAAAGTCGTGAATTTTAACAAAAGCTTCCTTGCCGTAGTAATCGTCGGCATTAATAACAAGGAAAGGCTCTTTTACGATACCCTTTGTTGAAAGGATAGCGTGACCTGTTCCCCAGGGCTTTTTACGCTCTTCGGGTGTTTTAAAACCACCGGGAAGCTTGTCGTTTTCCTGAAATGCGTACTCAACCTTACAGATTTTTTCTATGCGGTTGCCGATAACTTCCTTAAAGTCTTTTTCAAGATCACGGCGAATGATAAACACGATTTTGTTAAAACCGGCCTCTAATGCATCATATATAGAATAATCCATAATGATTTCGCCATTGGGGCCTACGGGAGCAAGCTGCTTGATGCCGCCGCCGAAACGTGAGCCTATACCTGCAGCCATAATTACTAATGTTGTATCCATAATAAAACCTCACTTTAATAAAATTTTATAAGATTAAAATAATTATATCACGGAAAGGAAAAGATTTCAAGTGTATAATAAAAAATGTGAGTGGTTGACTTTTCCTTAAAAAAGGTATATTATATATATAAGATTTGGAAAGGAGGAAAGGTAAGTGTATTTTCTTTTAAGCTTTGTTCCTGTGATATTTAACTTTTTATGCGTTTATATAGCGGACTGGCCTTTTATCTATCTTTTAAGATTTTTCTTAAACTGGTTTGCCTTTCCTGCTCTTTTGATTTGCATAAACATTTTTTCTGTTGCAGAAAGAAAAATAAGGCCGCTTGGCTCATCGGTTATAAGCTTTCTTGTTATGGCAGGATGCTATGGGGCGGCGTTTTTTATGCATTTTACCCTTTCAAATATTCCTTTTGAGATGTTTTCTATTAAGGCGATACTTATAACAAACGCTTATTTTACAGTGCCGTTTATATGTATAGTCATTTATAATATTTTTATTTCGTATATGAGAAAGGGCGCTAAAAAAAGAAAAAAGAAAAAAATTGAGCGCCGTGAAAAGAAAAGTGCTCCTAAGAGAAGAAGAGGGGCAGGAAGAAAATAAAAGAGCAGTTTAAATGCTCTTTTATTTTTTTAAAAAAATTTAAAAAAATGCTTGACTTTTAGGTTTAAATGGTGTAGAATAGTCATTGTGTAAAGGGAAAATGCTTTACAAGCGGAGCACTTCTGATGAGTGCGGGGAGATGTTTTGTCCGCAAAGTAAGTAAAAATTAGTTTCAGGGGTGTTTTGATTTGAAAGAAAGCAAGAATTTAAATGTTGGGTCGCTTCTTGATTTTTACGGAGGACTTTTAACAGACAAGCAGGCGGATGCGCTTGATTTATACTATAATCAGGATTTGTCACTGGCTGAGATTGCAGAGCTTATGGGAATAACCCGTCAGGGCGTAAGAGACAATATAAAGCGTGGCGAAAAGCAGCTTGAGGATTTTGAAAAAGCACTTGGCTTAAACGAGAAATTCGGCGAGATAACAACTGTTTTGAATGTTTGCAAGGAAAACCTGATTAAAGTTAAAGATATAACTGAGGCAGACGGTCTGGTTGATGAGGTTTTATACGGAATAGAGAAAATTGAGGATATTATGTAACCTATAAAGGAGTTTATCTGATGGCATTTGAGGGCTTAGGAGAAAAACTGCAAAATGTGTTTAAAAAGCTTAAGGGCAAGGGCAAGGTTTCCGAAGCTGATGTAAAGGAGGCCATGCGTGAGGTAAAGGTTGCCTTATTAGAAGCTGATGTTAACTTTAAGGTTGTTAAGGAATTTGTTAAAAAAGTTTCAGAAAAGGCTGTCGGAGCTGAGGTTTTAGAAAGCTTAACTCCCGGTCAGCACATTATAAAAATAGTAAACGAAGAGCTAACTTTTCTTATGGGAGCGACTTCGGCAAAGCTTAATTTTTCAAATAATCCGCCAACTGTTATGATGATGGTGGGTTTGCAGGGTGCAGGTAAAACAACAACTTCTGCAAAGCTTGCAGGGCAGATTAAAAACAAGATGGGAAAAAGGCCACTTCTTGTTGCGTGTGACGTGTATCGTCCCGCAGCTGTTAAACAGCTTCAGGTTGTTGGCGCGCAGCTTGATATTCCTGTGTTTTTTATAGAGGATTCAAAAAATCCCGTTGAAATCGCTGAAAAAGCCGTTGAGCACGCTAAAAAGCACGGTAATGACCCTGTTATTTTGGATACAGCGGGAAGACTTCATGTAAATGAAGAGCTTATGGAAGAGCTTAAAAACATTAAAAAGTGCGCAAGTCCATCTGAGATACTTTTAGTTGTTGATGCTATGACAGGTCAGGATGCGGTAAATGTCGCTGAAAGCTTTAATAATGACCTTGGAATAGACGGCGTTATTTTAACTAAGCTTGACGGTGACTCAAGAGGCGGTGCGGCGCTTTCTGTCCGCCATGTAACAGGAAAGCCCATTAAGTATGTCGGTATGGGTGAAAAATTAGGTGACCTTGAGGTCTTTTATCCTGACAGAATGGCGTCAAGAATTCTTGGCATGGGCGACGTTTTAAGCCTTATAGACAAAGCTCAGGAGGCTTTTGATGAAAAGCAGGCAAAAGAGCTTGAAGAAAAGCTTACAAAAGGTCAGATGGACCTTGAAGACTTTTTAGCTCAGCTTGAGCAGATGAAGAAAATGGGACCTTTGGAAAATGTTTTAAAGATGCTTCCCGGTGTGGGCGCGTCTCTTCCGGGGAATTTTCAGGTTGATGAAAAACAGCTTTCAAGGCCTGAGGCAATCATAAAGTCTATGACCCCTGAGGAAAGAAGAAAACCCGAAATTATAAATGCAAGCCGCAGAATAAGAATTGCAAACGGCGCGGGTGTTAAGGTTTCCGATGTGAATCTTCTTTTAAAGCAGTTTAACGAAATGCGCTCCATGGTAAAGAAGTTTACTTCGCCAGGAGGCAAGAAAAAGCTTAAGAGAATGAAGTTT
>CALAUK010000194.1 GCA_937892135.1 uncultured Clostridia bacterium
AATGCGCATCCTGACGGAGGAGAGAGCGTTTTAGATTTATCAAAGCGGGTTTTTTCTGAAATAGAAAAAATAGTTTCGGAAAACGAGGGAAAAACTGTTATGATAGTAAGTCACGGAACGGCAATCCGTTGTCTTTCTTGTTTGTGGCACGGCGTTCCCGTTTCAGAGATGAAAACTGTCGGCTGGGTTTCGAATTCTTCTGTGAGCATTATAGATTATAAATCTTTAAAGGAAAATCCTGAGATAGTTTTATATAATTATTCTGACTTTTTGGGAGAAAAAACATCAAAGCTACCGGCAAATGTATAACAAAACGGCTACGCCAATGCGTAGCCGTTATTTTTTATATTAATGAGTAAGCCTGTAAGCCGGGTTCTGTCGTGGATGATTATCTATCTTATATATATGTTACCATATATCTTAAGCCACCTGCCCCGAGGAAGCGCCGGGCCGGCTTAATTCCCTCTTATGCGGTGTTGCTTCGGGTGGGGTTTACACGGCCGGACAGTCTCCTGCCCGCCGGTGAGCTCTTACCTCACCGTTTCACCCTTACCTGTAAAACAGGCGGTTTGCTTTCTGTTGCACTTTCCCTGAAGTCGCCTTCGCCGGACGTTATCCGGCACCCTTGCCCTGTGAAGCCCGGACTTTCCTCAGACACTGCCTTACGGCCATGTGCCCGCAATCATCCAGCTTACTCATAAATTTTACCAGAAGCGGTACTTTCCGTCACGAAGCATATAAATTGCTTCTGCAAAATAATAATCGCCATAAATAATAGGCATATGCTCGCCGTGGCCATATCTTTCTGTGCCATACTGAAGAATAGAGTCCTCGGTATCGTCCCAGTTGCAGAATCTCTCTTCCATAGCCTTCAGCATTTTAATTGCGGCATTTAAATACATTCCCTTTTCATTTTCGGGAACATGTCTTGAAATTTCTATAAGTCCGCAAGCTGTTATTGCACCTGCTGTTGTGTCGTATACAACAGGCTCGTCGGGACTTCTGAAATCGCATTTGGGAAGATAATCGTCACAGCAAGCCGCGATAAAGTAATGTGCAACCCTTTTTGCTGTGTCAAGATATGCTTGGTTTCCTGTGTAGTGGTATGCAAGCGCAAAACCATAAACTGCCCAGGACTGACCTCTTGACCAGGATGAGCCAACACCATAGCCCTGACCGCCAAAGGTTTCAAGCATTTCACCTGTTTCGGGGTCATGGCGGACAATGTGGTTAACGCTGCCGTCAGGACGAACATGGTGATTCATAGCCATATCGGCCTGTGCATTTGCAATATGCGCAAATCTTGGGTCATTTATTTCGTTTGATGCCCAGTATAAAAGAGGAATGTTCATCATAGAGTCTATAATAGTCCAACCGCCGTTGCTTTTTGAAAAATCAGGCTCTCTTGAATTCCATGCTCTTATGTAGCCACCCTTAAGATTGTATCTTGAAGAAAGAAGTGACGCTGCATAAAGCGCTCTTGTGCGGGACTCTTTGTTTCCTAAAAGTCTGTAATGTGAGCCGCTTGAAATGTGCCACATAAAACCAACATCATGATGAAGCTCATCATATAGCTTTAAAGCTCCGTCAAGAATTTTTTCACCATTTATAGCCGTTTCTTTATATACATCTTTTTTTGTTCCCTCATACATTACCCACATAAGACCGGGCCAGAAGCCGTTTGTCCACCAGAAAACCAAACCGCTTTCGTCAGAACCTCTGTCGTCATGCACGCCGTTTTTAGTGGAGTAAGGGATTTTGTTAAAGGATTTTTTCGCTACCTTACTTAGTTTGTTATCAAGCTTAGCCCACACCTCGTCAATCCAGGCTTTGTTTTCATTAAGCAAGCTATTCATATTATTACCTCCACTCACGAACTAAAATTCCTTATGTAACTAGTATAGTACAGTTTTCAGAAAAAATCAAGGGTATGTTTTTTAAAACATACCCTTTTTTAAGTATTATTTTAAATCTTCTGCAGAAACAAGCACGTTTCTTGGCTTTGAGCCGTCTGCTGCACTTATTATGCCACGCTCTTCCATCTGGTCGATGATTCTTCCTGCGCGGGCGTAACCTACGCCAAGACGCCTCTGCACCATAGAAGTGGAAATGCTTCCCGAGGCTACGGCAATTTCAATAGCCTTAGGCAAAAGCTCATCGCAATCGCTCATATCTGTTTCTATTTCTGTTTCTGAATTGATTTTTTCTGTAACATCCTCATCGTAGCGAACTTCTGAGTGACCTTTTACAAACTCAACCACGCTTTCAACTTCCTTGTCTGAAATAAATGCGCCCTGAAGTCTTGTGGATTTTTGAGCGCCCATAGGAAGAAACAGCATATCACCCTTACCTAAAAGCTTTTCAGCTCCCGCTCCGTCAAGAATTGTTCGGCTGTCTATCTGGCTTGAAACCGCAAATGCAATTCTTGAGGGGATATTTGCCTTGATAACGCCTGTAATAACGTTAACCGAGGGCCTCTGTGTTGCAATTATAAGGTGCATACCTGCGGCACGCGCCATCTGCGCAAGTCGGCAGATAGAATCTTCTATTTCTTTTGGAGCAACCATCATAAGGTCTGAAAGCTCGTCCACTATAATAACAATCTGAGGAAGCTTCTGTTCGCCGTTTAACGCTAAATATTCATTGTAGCCCTCGAGGTTACGAACGCCGCTTTCGGCAAACAAATCATATCTTCTCATCATTTCGCTTACTGCCCATCCTAAAGCACCTGAAGCCTTTTTAGGCTCGGTTACAACGGGAATTAAAAGATGAGGTATGCCATTGTAAACATCAAGCTCAACTTTTTTGGGGTCAACCATAATAAGCTTAACTTCGTTGGGGTCTGCCTTGTAGAGTATGCTTATAATAATTGAGTTTATACACACAGACTTACCTGAGCCTGTTGCACCTGCGATTAAAACATGGGGCATCTTTGCGATATCCGCAATTATGGGCTTTCCTGTAATATCCATACCCATAGCAACTGAAAGCTTAGACTTTGCGAGCTTAAACTCGTCTGTGTCAATAACTTCTCTTAAAGAAACCGCAGAAACTTCCTTGTTTGGAATTTCTATGCCGATAGCGGCCTTTCCCGGGATAGGTGCTTCAATTCTTACTGCAGTTGCCGCAAGATTTAAGGCTATATCATCAGAAAGTCCTGTTATTTTGCTAACCTTAACTCCAATGCTTGGCTGAAGCTCATAGCGTGTAACCGTAGGGCCACGGCTTACCTGAGAAAGCTTAACATCAACGCCGAAGCTCTTTAAAGTGGAAACTAATTTGCTTGCAGTGTCACGGAGCTCTTCTCTCGTATCGGAGTTTTTCTTTGAAGCATGCGACAAAAGCGAAATATCGGGGAATTTATATGGGATAGGCTCGCGAGCGGCGCTCTTGTCCATCTCCTCGCGAAGTGCTTTTGCCTGCTCTTCAGTAAGAGGCTCTTCTCTTTCGGGAACTTCTTCTGCTGTGTGTTCAGTTTCAGAAACTTCGCCATAAGGCTCTTCTATTATTTCGCCTGTTTCAAAATCTACACGGCTTAAAACTTCTTCTATTGATTCAATATCTTCTGTATCAGCCTGTTCGCCCGTTAAATTAAACGGAACATCAATATCTTTAATCTGGCTTTCGTCGTGTGTAAACGGAAGAGCTGAATTTTCCTCTTCCTTTGATTTTTTTGCTTTTCTGCGCCTCTTCTTGTCATTCATATCATCAACGTCAAAATCAATAGAATGATTTTTTAAAGTGTGAAGAGTGTTGTCCACCTTGTTTCTGGCTTTTTTGCCTGCATCGTAAGCTGCCTCTGTGTCAATCTCGTCTATTTCTTCTTTGGCTGTTTCAAAAAAGCCGCGGATAAGCTTAGAGAAGGAAATCTTAAAGATTACTGAGCAAAGGAAGAAAACGAGAGAGACAAAAATTATAGCGGAAATAATATTTCCGAAGTATTTTATAAGAGGAGTTGCCAGTATGCCGAGCCAGCCTGAACCGCCTTCAGCAAAAGAATATCCTCCGTCAAAACTAAAATCCTTAATCGCATCGATGTTAAAGCTTAATAAAGCTCCGCATAGTGATATGTATAAAAGAAAAGAAAGAACGGACTTTATAATAAGTCTTTTAACGTCTTTTTTAACCCACAGATATACGCCGAGTCCGCCTAAAACCAAAGGGAAAATTATTGCGGGGAAACCGAAGAGGCCTGCAAAAATACTTTTAACAACAGGTCCGAAAACACCGCAAAGATCGGGCAAATATATTAAGATGGCTAAAATTACAGCAATGGCAATCATAATAAATGCCACAAATTTAGGCGGCATTCCTGTGCTGTCGGTAATTTTTTTGCTTCTTTGGGGAGCGGAAGCTTTTTTCTTTCTTGTGTTTGAACTTTTCGCCATACCTCAGTTTTCTCCTTAATGAAAAATTGTGTAACTGTCACCCGAGCGGATAAACCATTTGGGTAAAACATTACCATCAATATCTATATAGCCTATAAACATATCGTTTATTAGCTTTTTTCTCTCCTCTAAACCTAAATGGGCAAAAATACTGTCTATTCCTTCGTAGCTTGAAGGAAGTGTTACTATTTCCTCTGTGACCTCGAGGTCAGCGATATACTGTTTGTAGCTCTTTAAGTGACCACCCTCAATTTCAGCAGTTACTGAAGAAATCGGGTTTTTTCCGTCTGATGCTACATAAGTAAAGCCGTTAAAGCCGTAGTCTAGGGTTACAGTATATTTTCCGTTATCCTCAGAAACGGAGCTTACATAAACAGAAATGTTTGAGTTTTCTGCAATATTCTGATTAATACGTTCAGCTAAAAACACTAAAGGATACAAAACAAGCGCCAATGGTGTGTTTGAATCAGCGTTTTCTAAAAGCGCAAGGCCTCCGTTAGCAGTTGTTGCAACATATTCAATATATCCCTGCTTTGTAAACTTTACTGAAGACTGATTCTGCACAAGAACGGTGTTTTCCTGAGCGTCTGCATATCGTCTTGCTGTTTTGGGGTTGATTGAAAAAATCTCTGCTATATTTTCCGCTTCGGACAGCATTTTGCTGTTTATTCTTTCAAGACTTTCGCTTGTTGCAGTAAGAGCATCGACATTTCCCTCGCTTAAAACGATATACGGAGCAAACACCGCAGTTCCCTCGATGGGAGCGGCAATATCAGCGCCTATGAAAAATGAAAAACGGTTATAGACAGTTGCATCCTCTCTGCAGCCGTTTATGATTTCTAAAAGCTCTTCGCTTTCAGCATTACAATCTATTCTGTAAAATGAATTGTCTGAAAGGTCGTTTATGTAAAGATTTATCTTATCGCCCTCACAGGCTAAGGCGAATCTTCCCATTTTATTTATATTTTCTTTTAAAATGCCCGCATCTGAAACAACATTAACAAGCTGAAGAAAGGTATCTGTAAGATATGCGGCACCGTAGTCTAAATATATACCGTCTGCGCAAAGTGCATTTTGCCATGCGCTTTCTTCTATCTTTGAAAAATTCCCCTCGCTTGCGCCTGAAAGAGTTTTTCCCATAAACTCGTGCAAAAAGTTTTTTGCATCTGAAAAAGATTCATCCTTTGGTGTGAGCATATACCCTGCGTGGTCTGAATCCTTTACCATATATACAAAAAAGTTGTAGGGGACTAAAATGTCCTCCTGAACAGTTTCTTTTGTTTCGTCCCCGTCAGTAAGACCTAAGAAAAATCTTCCGACAGTTGTGTTTTGCAGAATGGAAGAAAAATTATATCCATCAGGCCACAGCTTTTCGTTAAACCATATCTGGCTTGCGAGAACGATGCTTGATATAATAAGCAAAAAAAGAACAAAGCTTTTTATACGTTCAAGTTTCATAAAAAACCCTCATAGCGACAAATATCGCAAATGAAACACTTGCGATATTTGTAAGATAAATATTATTTTTTAAATTAGTAGCTGAATAAGTCACCTATTGAAAGGGATTTTATTCTGTCTAGCTGTGTCTTTGAAAGACGTGTGATATCAATTTTGATAATCTGACGTTCGCTGTTGTTTTCTGCGTAAACTATCATTTTGTTTCCGCCTTCAAGAAGCTCGATAGAAACAACATAAACTCCGCTGGCTCCGATTGTGCTTTCTAAAATGTAGCCCTTCTGGAAAACTCTGTAGAAATTGCCGTCGTAAGCACTTTTTCTATATATTGTCACATCAACGCCGGGCTTTCCTACTGCTGAAACAGTATATGTACGCTCGGAAGTTGTTGCGCTGTGAGAAGCGGGCTTTTTAATATACACAAGTGAATCAGATGTGCTTGTTTCGTTTCCTGTAAGTGAGTATGGCGAAGCGAAAGCGCTAACGCCCATCGTGAAGGTAAGAAGCAAAACGAATGCAAGAATTAAAGATATTTTTTTCATTTTTCTGCCTCCTTTTTACTCTGAGTTATACAAAAGAGTATAACTATCCGTACCCTATTATATCATACCAATATTACAGATGTGTTACAGGCATATTAATTAGAAATAACATTATTTAATAACTAAAGTCAACCTGTATTCCTCGGGAAGAGTTACTCCTGAGGGAAGTTCGGCAGCAAGTAAAAGAACATGCTCGCCTGAAGAAAGCTCTGCCGCATCAACAAAAAACTTTATATTTTCAAGACTTTCTTCGGAAACCGAGTTTTTATATTTTAAGCTTACTTCGTCCGGAATATTTTTTAAAGTATACTTATATCCATCTTTTTTATTTGTAATTTCAATATTTTTGCCTGCTGATAACGGGATTTTCTTAATATGCATAATAGTTCCCGATACACTTACTGTGTTTGTTTCATCAACAACCCATAAGCCGTTTGCATTCTGCTTTATAACATTTATGCCGCTTGGCAGATTGAGCCTCACATCAACGCTTTCGCCTGCCTGAATTTTTTTGATATCCTCTCTTGATACGGGAAGCGTTTTAACTTTATCAGCGCTGAATTCTGCTTTTCCTGTCAGGCAAAGCTTAACTGAGCTATCCGAAATTTTTAAGCTTTCCGCACTGTATGAGTCATCGGAAAAGGCAAGGTTAAGAGCCACATCTTTTACGTTGTAGATTTTGCTTTCCCAGTTAACTTTGTCTGAAGAAATGCGAAGATTTCGGTCTGTGGTTATGTCATTTCCGTTTTCATCGTAAATTCTTATATTGCTTGTTCCCGATGGAGATGCCGAAACTGCCGTATAGTCTAATGAAATTTTTGCGCTCTTTACATTATTCATAGCGGTTTCGGGGCCTGATACAGTAACTGTTTTAAACTTAAGCTCTGCGCTTGCAAGCTTACCTGGTTCATTTGTTCCCGAATAAAGTATGCCTATTTCAAATTCTTTTGATATAAGCTTTTCAACCTTAACTGATACGGAATAAGGATTTTCTTTCTGAACAGACATATCACTCTGCGGAAGAGATGTGTCAACATTTATGTCGTATGTACCCTCGCGGAATTCCGAAAAGGTTACAGACGCTTTTATATTGTTTTTAGAAAGTCTTCCGATTGCAAGCCTTTTGCCTTTAACGGTAACGTCTAAGAACATATCTTCTTCTTTAAAAACTGTGTACCCTGCTCTTTCAAGAGAGTCTAAATTATTGTAATAAATGGGCACGTTTCTTATGACCTTTACGCTTTCGGGATTCTGGTCGAAAATAACAAAAATCCAGAAAAGCACTGCAATAAGAAGCGAATAAATTTTAAACGCGGTATCAGAGGCAAACCATTTTTTGTTTTTCATTTAGACGCCCCCTTTTTGAAAAATGGGAAAAGGCTTACTCCCTTTTCGTCATTCGTTTTTTCATCAGTCATAACCTTTGTAAGTGCCATCTTTAAGGTATCAACTGTAAGATTTCTTGTAAGGTTACCGTCAAGAGCGATTGAAATTTTTCCCGTTTCCTCCGACACAACAATAACAGCGGCATCGGAATTTTCAGAAAGGCCTATTGCCGCGCGGTGACGGGTTCCAAGCTCTCTTGAAAGGTCGTTGTTGGGAGTCAGCGGAAGAAAACAAGCTCCCGCAACTATTTTATTGCCCGAAACAATAACTGCTCCGTCGTGAAGAGGAGTGTTCGGGACAAATATATTAACTAAAAGGTCATAGGAGATATCTGCATTAAGCTCTGTTCCTGTGTTTACTATGTCACCTAGCTTTGTGCTTCTCTGCATACAGATAAGAGCGCCTGTCTTTGTTTTAGAAAGCGTGCCCACTGCTGTGCAGACTATATCAATAGTCTCAGAAAGAGTTTCTTCGTTTTCGGAAAAGCCTAAAATTTTACCTGCGTTGCTTCTGCCGATTCTTTCAAGACCTCGTCTTAATTCAGGCTGAAAAACAACCAAAAGCGCGAAGAAACCAAGCTGAACAATGTTTTGAAGTATGTATCTTACTGTGTGAAGATTAAACCAGCGGCTCAGCTGAAGCAATATGAGCACAAGAATAATACCTTTAACCAAAAGCTCAGCTCTCGTTTCTCTGACAAAACGGGCACACTGATACACAGAAAAGGCAATAATTAAGATATCTATTAAGTCTGTAATTCTTATGGTGGATATAAAGCTTAAAACATTCGCCATTAAATCTGACAAAATTCTCACCGCCTAAATAAAACTGTATAAATTAATTATACACCATATCAATATGTATTTCCAGTGTTTTTTTAGAAAAAATCAAAAATTTTTTTGCTTTTGGGAAAGGACTTGCATAGTTTAATCGTTTGTAGTAAAATGTATATGAAAATATAAGAAAAATGAAATGAGGGGCAAAAGATGAAAAATAATATTATACCGAAGATTGCAGCGGTGCATGATATAAGCGGAGTGGGAAGATGCGGACTTTCTGTTATACTTCCTGTTTTATCGGCTATGGATATGCAGGCATGCCCTGTGCCTACTGCTGTTTTGTCAACCCATACGGGAGGTTATTTTGGCTACTCGTTTGTTGACCTTACTGACACGATGGAAAAATATTTTAATCACTGGAAAAAAGAAAATATTGATATAGATTGCTTGTATACGGGCTTTTTGGGCTCTAAAGAGCAGATAGATATTATTTTAAAATTTATAGATGATTTTAAAATGAATGAAAAGCTTATCGTGGTAGACCCCGTTTTTGCAGATGACGGAGAAATTTATCAGAGTTTTGATATGTCTATTGCAGAAGAAATGAAAAAGCTTATAAAAAAAGCTCACATTATAACTCCCAATATAACCGAGGCAGAATTTTTATTGGGTGAAACTTTAAAAGAAAGTTATACAGCTGAAGAAATTAAAGAAAAGCTTAAAAAGCTTTGCGAACTTGGCCCCAAGGTGTGCGTTATAACAAGTGTGCCGATGGGAAAAAGCATTTGTGCGGTAGCTTATGAAAAGCAAGACGGCAGAAGCTGGAGAGTAGAATGTGAATATGTTCCTGCAAAGTATCCGGGAACGGGAGATATATTTACAAGTGTCCTTTCGGGAGCGCTTATGCAAGGGGACTCTCTTCCTGTATCAATGGAAAGAGCGGTAACCTTTGTGGGTTCAGCTATAAGAGCAACTTTCGGGCACAGAACCGAAATCCGTGAGGGAGTGGCATTCGAAAAGGTTTTGCACAGCTTAAGGGAGCTACCCTCTGATTTAAGGTACGAACTTTTATAAAAATTGGAGTGATTTTTTTGCAGACGGCATATATAGGACTTGTTGCTTTTTTAATGATATATTCTCTTATATACTATTCTTCTGTAAAGCCAGCACTTGCGGGCGAGGCAAAAGCAAAAAGTCAGCGCGGAGTATTTGTTATTCTGATGACTTTGGCGCTTTTAGTAAGAATAGGTATTGCCGTTTCAGTAGAGGGATTTTCTTCTGACATTAATTGTTTTAAAGCATGGGCAGAAATGGCCTATGAGGGTGGACTTAGTAATTTTTACTTATCAGAAACTTTTGCAGACTATCCTCCGGGATATGTGTATGTTTTATATGTTATAGGCTTTTTAAAAAACCTTTTTAAGCTTGACTATAATTCGCCTGTCTTTCTTTTTTTAATCAAACTGCCCGCCATAATATGCGATATGCTTTCGGGAATTTTTATTTATAATCTGGCAAGTGAAAAGAAAGAGTTAAAGGGCGTGGCGGCTTCTCTTGCGGCGATTTATCTTTTAAACCCCGCAATTATAATAAACAGCTCTGCGTGGGGTCAGGTAGACAGTGTTTATACCTTGTTCGTTATAGGATTTATTTATCTTCTTATCCGCGATAAGTATATTTTAAGCTGTATTGTTTTTTCTCTGGGCTTTTTAATAAAGCCTCAGGGGGTAATCTTTGCGCCTGTTCTTATATGCTATTTTATTTACAGGGCATTTTTCAAAAAAGATGTAAAAAATCTTTTAAAGGAAACTCTTATAGCATTTGTGTCTTGTGCGGCGCTTGTGTTTTTGTTAATACTTCCCTTTTCAAAGAATTTTAACTTTTATCCCGTTATAAATCAGTATATAGACACTTTAAAATCATATCCGTACGCTTCTGTTAATGCATATAATCTTTTTATGCTTTTCGGGGGAAACTGGCTTAGCATAACAAAGCCGTTTTTATTTTTAACCTTTTCTGTCTGGTCAACGATATTCATTGTGCTGACGGTGGTTTTTGCGGTTTTCGTTTTTATAAAAAGCAAGGGCGAAAAAAGCTTTTTTGAAATAGGCGCATTTGTAATAATGGCAGTGTTTACGCTTGCGGGAAAAATGCACGAAAGATACGCTTTTCCTGTTATGCTTCTTCTTATAATGGCGTTTATTATGAAAAAAGACAAGCGTTATCTTTTTATGTATGTAATGATAAGCGTGACGCATTTTATAAATGTTTTCTGTGTTCTTTATCTTTATACAGCGCTTAACTCAACTGCACTTCCCAAAGGCTTTTTGCCCTATCTTGTGGCATTTTTAAATATTGCAATTTTGATTTATATGGCAAATTTTCTTCTTTCACCCAAAAAAGAAGAAAAGAAAGAAAAAAGCTTTTCTTTTATAAAGAGCGAAAAGGGCGAAAAACTTAAAAAAACTGACTTTATTATAATGGCAGTTGTAACTTTAGTGTATTCTGTTGTGGCGTTTTCTAATCTGGGAGATATGAAAGCTCCTGAGACTCATTGTTTTATCCCCGGAGGGACAAGCGTTAAAGTTAAGCTCGAAGAGCCGGCAGCAAAAATGCGCTGGTTTTCGGGTTATACCGAGGAAAGAAATTTTGATATTACAGGAAAAGAAACAGATGAAGAAAGTTCCGGAAGCGTTTTTACCTGGCACGAGCATAATTTTTATGAAAAACAAGAAGAAACAGAGCTTTATTTTTACGAAGATACTGACATTATAGAGCTTGCATTTTTTAATGAAAAAGGTGAATATATAAAGACACATATAACAGCAGACGATGTTGAGGTTAAAAGTCTTACAGACGAAAAACACCTTGTTAAAACAGAAGATTCTTATAAAAACTCTATGTATTTTGATGAAATATATCACGGGCGCACTGCTTATGAATATATACATTCTCTTGACCCGTATGAAAACACTCATCCGCCGTTAGGAAAGCTTATTATTTCATTGGGAATTATGATTTTTGGTATGACTCCTTTCGGATGGAGGTTTTCGGGAACGCTTTTTGGAGTTTTAATGCTTCCGTGTATTTATATATTCTCTAAAAAGATGTTCAAAAGCACGAAGATAGCAACATTTTCTATGCTTTTGATGACATTTGACTTTATGCATTTTACGCAGACAAGAATTGCTACAATAGATGTTTTTGTCACGCTGTTTATAATTTTGATGTTTTATTTTATGTATTCATATCAGAAGCTCAGCTTTTATGATACTCCGCTTTTAAAAACATTTATTCCGCTTGGGCTTTCGGGCTTGTTCTTTGGCCTTGCAGTAGCGTCAAAGTGGACGGGAATATACGGCGGAGCGGGGCTTTTTGTGATATTTTTATTAAGCGTAGGAAGAAGAATCTATGAGTATAATAAGATAACAAACGGAAAGGGTTTTTCAAAAGAGGAGAAAGAAAAAGTTTCCTGCTTAAAGAAAAATTTAAGTCTTACTGTTTTGTTTTGCATAGGTGCATTTGTTATCTTACCTGTTTTAATATATATACTCTCATATATTCCATATCTTAAAGCACCCGGAATGGACGGAATAAAGAGCATAATAGAAAATCAGGCGTATATGTTTGACTATCACGCAAATCTTGATGCAACGCACCCTTATTCTTCAGAATGGTATACGTGGCCTATTAATATAAAGCCCGTGTGGTATTACACAAGCGAGGCAAAGGACGGTATACGCCAAACTATTGCAAGCTTTGGAAATCCTGTTATCTGGTGGCTGGGACTTATAGCTCTTGTGTGGGTGTTTATCCGTGCGGTAAAAAACAGAGGCGAAAAAGAAATGTTTTTATCAGTTTCGTTTCTGGCGCAGTTTCTTCCTTGGGTAGGAGTGGCAAGATGTGTGTTCTTGTACCACTACTTCCCGTCGGTACCTTTTATAATTTTGGCGCTTTCGCACTTTTATTATAAAAAAAGAGACGAGAACTTATGGGATACTTTGTTTCTTATAGTTTTGTGTATATGTTTAATTTTGTTTGTTATGTATTACCCCGTTTTATCGGGTTTTGGAGCCTACGAGGGATATATTGATGCTCTTAAAATACTGCCTGAGTGGCACTTTTAGGCATGGAGGTTTTTATGGTTAAATACAGTGTTATAGTTCCTCTTTTTAATGAAGAAGAGGTCGCAGGTGAATGCTACAACAGAATAAAATCCGTTATGGAAAAAACGGGTGACAGCTATGAAATTATTTTTGTAAACGACGGAAGCCGTGATGATACGTTAAAAATCATTAAAGCACTGGCGGAGGCTGATAAAAGTCTTAAAGTTTTAAGCTTTTCAAGAAATTTCGGGCATCAGGCGGCTATAAGTGCGGGAATGAAATTCTCTTCAGGGCAGGCAGTTGTTGTGATTGACGCTGATATGCAAGACCCTCCCGAAGTGATTTTGGAAATGATAGAGCTTTGGAAAAAAGGAAACGATGTTGTTTACGGAAAGCGTACTTTAAGAAAGGGCGAAAGCGGATTTAAAAAGGTAACGGCAAAGCTTTTTTATCGTGCGCTGTCAAGCATAAGTGACATTAAAATCCCCGTAGATGCGGGCGATTTCAGGCTTTTGGACAGAAAGGTCTGCGATGCGGTAAACTCCATGACAGAAAAGAGCAGATATGTAAGAGGCTTAGTCAGCTGGGCGGGTTTTTCGCAGACGGAGGTTTTATATACAAGAGAAAAACGCTTTGCAGGAAAAACCAAATACCCTCTTTCTAAAATGATAAGGTTTGCTTTAGATGCCGTAACCTCTTTTTCAATAAAGCCCTTAAAAATTTCTGCATATTGCGGATATTTTCTTTCGTTTTCAAGCTTTTTATATCTTATTTATATTGTTTTACGAAAGCTTATATTAGATGATTTTGAAATTGGCTGGGCATCTTTTATGGCAATAAGCTTGTTTTTTAACGGAATTATTCTTATTGCGCTCGGTATTTTAGGCGAATATATAGGAAGAATCTATGAAGAAACTAAAGGCAGACCTATGTTTATTGTAGACGAAAAAATTAACTTTGAAGAGGATAAAAATAAATAAATTTGAAAAAATTTCACAAAAACTCTTTTCTTTTTATGAAAGTTGTGGTATAATATGTACAAGGAAAGTGTAAAAACTTTCTTGTAGCTTAGCTGCAGACATCAAGGAAAAAGGAGTTGACTTTTATGAAATTTATTATCACAGGCAAAAAAATTGAGGTTACAGACGGTATTAAAGACAAGATTTATAAAAAACTTGGTAAGCTTGAAAAGTTTTTTAAAGATGAACCTCAGGTAAAGGTCACTGTCAGCGCAGTTAAAGACAGGCACACTCTTGAAGTAACAATTTTCTCTAAAGGCGTTATATACCGCGCGGAAGAAACAGATACTGATTTGTATGTATGCATAGACAGAATTGTTGATGTTATCGAGCGTCAGATGAGAAGACATAAAACACATCTTGAAAAGAAGCTTAAAAAAGAAGCCTTTGATGCTCCTTATGAAAATGCATCCTTGCCCGTAACAGAAGAGGAAGACTACAAGGTTGTTAAAGTTAAAAAGTTTGCCTTTAAGCCTATGGATGTTGAGGAAGCGATTTTGCAGATGAATATGCTTGGGCACGAGTTTTTCGTGTTTAACAATGCAGATGGCGGAGATATTTGCGTTGTTTATAAGAGAAAAGACGGAAACTACGGTCTTATCGAGCAGGGCGAAGACGAAGAATAAAAAAAGGGCGTGCCGAAAGCACGCCCTTTGATAATATAACAAACCGGGAGATTAAAATGAAGCCTACGATTAAAGAAACAATAATAGTTGAGGGAAAATACGATAAAATAAAGTTAGACTCTGTTGTAGATGCAACAATTATAACAACCGAGGGCTTTGGGATATATAACGACAAGAAAAAACGCGAGTTTATAAGAAGCCTTGCAGAAAAAACAGGCCTTGTTATTATGACAGACCCCGACAGTGCGGGATTTATGATAAGAAGCTTTATCTCTCAGGGGATTGATGAAAAGAAGATTAAACAAGCCTATATCCCCGATATTTTTGGCAAGGAAAAAAGAAAAACAGCACCGGGAAAAGAGGGAAAGCTTGGCGTTGAGGGTGTAGATTGCGAAATTATTATTGAGGCTTTAAGAAAAGCGGGCGCAACAATAGACGGCAAGGCAAAAGAAGAAAACAAAGATTTTTAGACTTTGAAATTATTCTTGTTTTCCTTTTTGTTTTAGCTTGTTTTTTGGTTCCGATATGTATTCTTAATCTAACATCTTGGCTTATTGTCCTAGATATATTATTCCTAATTCTTGTGGAGAGTATATATATAATAGGTTCTGTTCGCAGAGACAATAAAATATGTGCAGAGATAACTAAAATCGAAAATGACATTAGGAGAAAGTATAACGTCTAATCCTTCGCAGACTCCTGAACCTCCCATCTCTTCCGCAACCCACAATCTTGAATCCAGCATACTCAGACGGGCATGTTGCAGCAGAACCCGTAATGTATCAGTTTAATCTTAACACCCCAGCTGTAACACAACTCAGGGTATGATTCTAGTACCCTGTTTTGTTTTGATTTGAACTTTTAGGTTATGTTGATACAGAAGAAGTAATATTGGTCCCAGGTTCTACAGACAAATATTTTAAGTTGAAATATTCCATCGCCTTCAGCAGCTGCTCAACAGGAGTCGACGCTTCAGAGGCCAGTAGATACAGCTTAATATTTTAACTCAAAATATTTCATCAAAAATGATCACCGGAACCAGAACTTCAGGCTGGGAAACAAAACCAAATATTCTATGTTAAAATATTACAAGAGCAATATTACCGGGATACTGTTTTGTTGCAGAAATATTTTTGCAGAAGAATTTCCTATCTAAGTGTAGAAATATTACAGAAGAAATGTTTTGTTTGATGTTATAATGCTTTGTTATTGCCTTATAAACCTCTTTTTAAGGCTGTAACTGGTCTATGGTATAATCTTATAAGATTAACTTCTACAACCTGTTAAAACTAAATTAAACACCTAAATAAAGGTACAGATAACAGGTTTTGTTCTTTGATTTAATATTATCCTATAACTATATAACTAAGGATAACTAAGGCACTATTCCTCCCTTTCTTTCTCTCCCAATAGTAGGGGGTACCTTTTCGCATTACAGTGCATTGTAGTGGGGTTTTTCTTTGAGATCATCTGAGACAGGATTACTGTAGAAATGTTTTGTTTTGACCGAAAATTCTTCAGAAAAAACGAAAAAAATCAAAAAAAACTTCAGTTTGGTAGCAGAAATGGTAGCAGAATTTGAAGCTGTGTTCTGTTGAGTGATTTGTAAGTAGTTGATTTTCTAGTGGTTGGAAATGCCATTCGGAAGCTTGATATGGAAACACAAGTCAGAAATGATAGTCGGTTTTTGAGAGCCCTGAACAGGGAGATTAGATACTTGTTTTTTTGCTTGGAATCTTATAGTTTTGCTGCTAAATAGCTTCCTGTTGTGAGGTGAGAATCAAGTATAGGAAGATACTTCATTGACATATTGGACTTTACGAAATTGTTTTGTTGTGTTCCACTATTTGACCGACACTATGGGTCGTATGCACTCTGACGC
>CALAUK010000195.1 GCA_937892135.1 uncultured Clostridia bacterium
CCAAACTCATTTTTTGGACTTGATTCCAATTCTGTTGCAATGCTTAGCGAAAGTGGCAGACTTATGAGTGTATCGCTTTTGGACGGCGGTGTAGTTGGTATTGTTGTGCACGAAACGATATTCCCTGAAGAAGATGTAAAAGAAGTTTTGGCAGAAATTGAAAGATACAATAATGAATATTAATAAAAGGTGATAATATGAAAGCGGTTTTAGCAATAGATTCATTTAAGGGCTCACTTTCCTCTTTTGAGGCGGGGTGTGCAGTTCGTGAGGGAATAAAAAATGTATTTCCCGAAGCAGAGGTTATAATAAGGCCAATCGCTGACGGAGGCGAGGGAACGGTTGATGCACTTTATGTTGGAATGAACGGAAAAAAAGAAGAGATTTTAGTAACGGGACCTTTAGGTAAAAAGGTTTTAGCAACCTACTCGATAACAGAAGAAAAAATCGCAGTTATTGAAATGAGCGCAGCGGCGGGCATAACATTAATAAAGCCTGAAGAGCGAAACCCGTTAAAAACCACTACATACGGCGTGGGTGAGATGATTTTAGATGCAATCAAAAAGGGTTGTCGCAGCTTTATAATGGGCATCGGCGGAAGCGCAACAAATGACGGCGGAGCAGGTATGCTTTTATCTTTAGGCTTTGACTTAAAGGATAAAAACGGAAACTCCATTTCTTTTGGCGCAGAAGGCCTAAGAGATCTTTATGAAATTGATAATAAAAATGTAATTCCCGAGCTTAGTGAGTGTGAATTTAATATAGCGTGCGATGTTAAAAATCCTCTTTGCGGAGAGGAAGGCGCAACAAGAGTTTACGGGCCTCAAAAAGGGGCAACAGAGGAAATGATAAAAGATATTGACACTTGGCTTTTAAATTATGCCGACATTTCCAAAAAAGTAAATCCCGCTTCTGATAAAGACTTTCCCGGAGCGGGCGCTGCGGGCGGTTTAGGCTTTTGCTTTATGACATTTTTAAACGGAAAGCTTAAAAACGGAATAGAGCTTATTTTAGAGAAAACACGCCTTGAAGACTATATAAAGGACGCCGATTTGGTTATAACAGGCGAGGGCAGACTTGACGGACAGACACTTTTGGGAAAAGCGCCGTTTGGAGTAGCCAGCTTAGCTAAAAAATATAAAAAGGCAGTTATCGCATTTTCAGGATGCATAGGAAAAGGCGCAAAGGCGCTTAATGCAAACGGAATTGATGCATATTTTCCTATCTTGCAGAATGTGTGCACTTTAAAAGATGCCTTAGACCACGATAATGCATACGAAAACTTAAAAAACACAGCCGAGCAGGCAGTAAGGCTTTTTATGTTAAAGGAGAAAAATGAGATTAGATAAATTTCTTTGCGATATGGGCTGTGGCTCAAGAAAAGAAGTAAAAGCTCTTATAAAGGATAAAAAGGTAACGGTTAATGGCGAAACCATTAAAAAGGGCGATGAGCACATAAACGAAAACGAAGACGAGGTTTTCGTTTCGGGAAAAAAGATAGAGTATAAAAGATTTGTGTATCTTATGTTAAATAAGCCTGAGGGTTTTGTTAGTGCAAATGAAGACCGTGACCACAAAACAGTTTTATCTCTTGTGCCCGAAGAGTACCGCCATTTTGACCTTTTTTGCGTAGGCAGGCTTGACATTGACACGACAGGGCTTTTGATTTTAACAAATGACGGCGATTTTTCGCATCACATAACCTCGCCTAAGCATCACGTTAACAAAAAGTATTTTGCGCGTGTGGCAGGTGAGCTAAATGAAGAAGACATTACAAAATTTAAAGACGGAATAACCATTTCGGGAGGCGAAAAATGCGAAAGCGCGCTTCTTGAAATAGCAGAGGTAAAAGACGGAGAAAGCTATGCATACCTTACAATTTCTGAGGGTAAATTTCATCAGGTAAAGCGTATGTATGAGGCTCGTGGCAAAAAGGTTTTAAGCTTAAAGAGAGTAAGCATAGGTAATGTTACTTTAGATGAAAGTTTAAATAAAGGCGAAATGCGCCCCTTAACCGAGGAAGAATATTTATTATTAAAATAACAGGAGAGAAAAAACAATGGAAAAGATTGAAATTATAGCACAAATTATGGGCATCTTGGGTATGGCGTTTATGATATCCTCGTTTCAGATTAAAAAGAACAGGACGCTTTTGATAACACAGGGAATAGGCGGATTTTTATTCTTCTTAAACTACATTTTAATGGGTGCAATCGTGGGCGCGGGGCTTAATATCGTAGCCATAATTCGTGCAATTTTAGGCTCGAAAGAAAAAAGCCGTAACAAGAAAACTTTCTGGATTCTTGCTTGTTTGTATGTTTTAATGGCAGTGATTTATGTTGTTTTATCTTTAAAGGACGGAAGCTTTAATCCGCTTCTTGTTTTGTGGAACATAATTTTAACTGCGGCTCAGATTGTCGGCACATGGGCATTCTGGAAAAACGACGGAGCACTTATAAGAAAGGCAAATCTTTTCTGCGTGTCACCCATATGGCTTTTTAACAACATATTTATCACATTCACAATCGGCGGAATTTTGTGCGAGGTATTCTGCTTGTCATCAATAATAATTTCACTTATAAGATTTGGCAAGGACGGCTTCGAAAAATAAATTGCAGGAGAAAAGTTATGAAGTTAAAATACGGAAGACGATGGATAATAATAGGCGCAATTTTATTGATTTTTCTTGTTTGGGTAGTAGGCTACTTCGGCGGTGAAAAGGTTAGCGTTCATGTCGCGAAGATGACAACCTTTGAAGAAAAGATAAAGGTTTCGGCGGTATTTTTGCGCGATGAAACTGTTTATAAAACTTCAAACGGCGGAATAATTTTAGGCGATGTAAGAAACGGAAGCAAGGTTTCTGCGGGAACAGAAATTGCCGCAATTTATCAGGGCGGACTTGATGAGAATAAAAAGCAGGAAATAGAAGAGTTAAACCGCCAGATAGAAGCGCTTTCCCGAATCGGCGGAGGAAATGTTAACTTCTCGTCTGACTTAAGCTCTATCGAGGGCGACTTAAAGCAGTCTGTAAACGAAATAACAACTCTTGCAATAGAGAAAGACTTAACTAATCTTGATGTTTACAAGGTTAACTTGGAAGAGGTTTTAAATGTCGGAAGCGGCGGAGTTGTTGACAAAACGATAGACGAGCTTTCCAATAAAAGAGAAGAGATTAAAAAAAGCATAACAAGTCCTCACGAAAATATCTATGCCTTAAAATCGGGAATATTTATTCCTTTTACAGATGGTTATGAAGAGGCATTAAGTGCGGCAAACTATAATAATATAACACCCGCTATGGTGGAAGACACTATTAAAAGCGCAAAGAACATAAATGCGACTTCGGTTTTGGAATACGGAGCGGGGGAGGCTGTCTGCAAAACTGTAAACAATACCGAGTGGATGATAGCCTGTGTTGTAACTAAGGAAGATTTATACAAAGGCTTAAAAGACGGGCTCCAGGTAGAGCTTCGCCTTAACGGAAACGATAAGGATACGGCAAAGGGCAAGGTTATAAGGCTGTATTCAGAAGACGATGAAAAATTCATTTGTGTTATAAAGGCGGGAAGTGCCGTAAGAAATGTTTATTCAGACAGAGTTTGCGAGGTGGAGATTGTAACAAAATCGTATACCGGTTTGTCAGTTCCCGCAAATGCAATAAGATTTAAAGACGAGATTTCCGGCGTTTTTGTTAACACAAACGGCGTTGCAAAATTTAAAGAGGCAAATGTTTTGTATTCTGACGATAATATTGCTATTGTAGAAAGCAACATAAATGCTTCGGGCAAATTAAGAATGTATGATTCTGTAATTTTAAACCGTGACGGAATATATGAGGGAAAGGCTGTTAAACAGTGATGGAATACGAAAACAACAGAGAATACGAAATAGCCGAAAATATAAAAAAATTAAAATATGAAATAGGCGAGGCAAAGGTAAAGGCAGGGCGTGAAAACGATGAAATTGCCTTAGTCGCCGTAACAAAATTCTTTCCCGCAGAGGATATTTACTATGCCGTAAAGCACGGGATAGAAATTGCAGGGGAAAACAGAGTTCAGGAGCTTGTTGAAAAGCAGGATAAGGTTTTTCCAAAAGAGTGGCACTTAATTGGTCATCTTCAGAAAAACAAGGCAAAATATGTGGCAGGCAAGGTAAGCTTAATTCATTCTGCGGACTCAAAAGAGCTTATAGCAGAAATTGATAAGCAGGCAAAAAAGCGAGGAGCCATTCAAAACATTTTAATTCAGGTTAACACCTCGGGAGAAGAAACAAAATCGGGCTGTGCGCCGTGCGAACTTTCTGAGATTTTGTCGTTTTCTAAAGACTGCAAAAACGTGTTTGTTAAAGGGCTTATGACCATCGCGCCTCTTTATGTCAATGGTGTAACAGCTACATTACATTTTGATAACACACATAAACTCTATATTGACAATAAGAAAAATAAATATGATAATATAAGTATGGATATTTTGTCTATGGGAATGAGCGCAGACTATAAGGAAGCGATACTTTCCGGGGCAAATATGATAAGAGTCGGAAGTGCAATTTTCGGAAAAAGAAATTACTAAAATAAAAAACTGGAGGATATTGTTATGAGCTTTATGGATAAGATGAAAAATGTTATCGGCTTGGGCGAGGACGATTATGATGAAGACGATATACTAACAGATGATTACGACAGAGAAGAAGAGCCTAGAAATAGCTACGGCAGAAAGAACAAGGTAGTTAATATTCACGCAACAACACAGCTTAAGGTTGTTGTTATGCAGCCTGAGAATTTTGAGGACGCAAAGGGTATTGCAGACCATCTTAAGACTAAAAAGCCCGTTATAATAAACTTAGAAGACCTTGAAACAGATGTTGCGCGCCGTGTTGTTGACTTTTTAAGCGGTGCTGTATATGGTCTTGACGGAAATATCCAGAAGATTTCAGCAGGGATCTTTTTAATTGCGCCTTATAATGTAAGCATTATGGGTGACTTTAAAGACGAGCTTAAGAGCAAGGGCTTGTTCTCAAGCTGGAATAGTTAATATCAGGAGAAAAGTTATGTCACCTGTTTTAATTGAGATACTTTTGTGGATTATAAGGATTTTCAGAATCCTTTTGATTTTAAGATGTTTGGCTTCATGCTTTGTAAGCTATGACAGCAAGTTATACCGCATTTTGTTATACATAACATTGCCTGTTACTTTCTTTTTGACATACCCGATAAGGTTTATTACGAAAAAAAAGAAAATCTTTTTTGATATTGACGCTTTTTTGGTGTATGTTCTTTTAAACTACTTAAACGGCATTGTTATGAACACAAAGGTCGTTATGGGGCTTATGTAATATGGAAAAGAGCGAGTACGAAAAAAAGCTTTTGCTTTCAAAATGCGAAGATTTATCAAAAAGAGCAAAAAAGAGCGGAGAAGCTTTATTTTCCGCTTTTTTAGACCCATCGGAAAGAGCATACATTAAAAGAAACCTTAAAGCGCCTGCTGGCGTGGAATATGATTTTTCGGGTGGCTTTCCTGATGCGGAAAGAAGTATGTTTTTTGCGCATCCCGACTGGGAGGAGGACGTAAGCGTACCAATTTCGGCGGTTTTAATTTCCTCAAACGGCAAAGAAGAGCTTACTCACCGTGACTTTTTGGGTTCTGTTATGGGGCTTGGAATTTCCCGTGAGGTAGTTGGCGATATTTTGGTAAAAGAAGAAAACGCCTTGGTATTCTTAAAGGAAGATATAGCAGAATATATTATTTATAACCTTACCTCAATCGGAAGAGCGAGAGTAAAATGCTCTTTGTATGAAGGCGATTTAGACGAGTTTATAAAAAAAGAAGTAAAAGAAGAGGCAGTTAATGTTTCGTCTCTTCGGCTTGACTGTGTTATTGCGGGAGCATACAGAGTTTCAAGAACGGTTTCTTCTGAGCTTGTCCGCCAGGGAAGAGTTAAGGTAAATTTTGAGGAATGCTTTAAAAATGATTTAAAGCTAAATGACGGCGATTTGATTTCTGTCCGCGGTTTTGGAAGAATTCGCTATTTAGGGATAAGCGGAACGAGCAAAAAGGGCAGACTTTATATTGATATCGAAAGGTATGTTTAAGGGGGAGAGATAAATGCTTACGCCATTAGATATTGAAAACAGAGAATTTAAAAGAACTATGAGCGGATATAACCGCGATGATGTTGAAGACTTTATGGGTCTTCTTTTAAATGATTACGAATACTTGTACACTCAGAACAAGCTTTTAAATGAGAGAAACAAGGCGATTGAGGCTGAGTTAAATCAGCTTAAGAGTCAGACAAGTGCAATTCAGAATGCATTTGTTTCCGCTCAGTCAACAGCAGACGATATGGTTAAAAATGCCGAGACTCAGGCAACAAAGCTTGTATGTGAGGCTCAGGAGCAGGCAAATAAAATTATATCCGAGGCGAATGTTGAAATAGACAGACTTAACAGCCTCTATTTAAAAACACGCCAGAAAATGATTGAATATAAAAAGACAGTTGAAAAATTTTTGCACGACCAGATTGAAAAGGCTGAAGATATTATCGGCACTGAAGGTGCGGAAGAGGAAGCCTCTTTGGCTGATGGTGAAAACTGATTTTTGAGGCTCTGAGACTTTAAGGTCTTAGAGCCTGTCTGTTTTAAGGAGAAAAAATGAAAAAAGTTTTAGTAGACCTTGGTGAAAAAAGCTATAATATATATATTGAAAAGGATTTTAAGGCGTTAGAGGATTTAATTGAAAAAAGTGATAAAAAAGCCTTAATTATAACCGACACTAATGTTTCGCCTCTTTATTTAAGAGAGGTTAAAGAGATTTTGGAAGATAAGTTTTCTTTTGTTTCAACCTTTGAGTTTGAGGCGGGAGAGAAGAGTAAAAATATTGATATTTTACAGGGAATGTACCGGGCTGCCATAAAAGCAGGTCTTGACCGCAAAAGCTGCGTTGTAGCCTTGGGCGGTGGAGTAACAGGCGATATGGCAGGGCTTTTGGCAGCAACATTTATGCGGGGCATCGGCTTTATTCAGATACCTACAACTCTTCTTTCTATGGTAGACAGCAGTGTAGGCGGAAAAGTTGGAATAGATTTTCTCGGCGTTAAAAACATAATAGGCGCTTTTAAACAGCCCGATTTGGTTTATGTTAATACGGGGGCACTTCGTACCCTTCCCGAAAGAGAGTTTAAGGCAGGAATGGGAGAGGTTATAAAATACGCCGCAATAAGTGATTATTCTTTTCTTTCATTCCTTACAGAAAACCAAAAGAAAATAACAAGCCTTTCTTACGATGAGCTTTCTTCTTTAATTGAAATATGCCTTAAAATCAAAGCAGATGTTGTTTCAAAGGACGAAAAGGAAAATTCATATCGTATGATTTTAAATTTCGGGCATACTATCGGTCACGGAATAGAGAGCGCAAAAAACTTTTCTCTTCTTCACGGAGAATGTGTTTCGCTTGGTATGGTGTGCGCCTTTGAAATAGCGCACGAAAGAGGCTATGTAACAGAAGAATATAAGAAAAAGTTTTTATCTTCTCTTTCTTCTTATGGGCTTTTAATGTCAGTTTCAGATATTGATGCAAATGAGGTTTTAGCCTATGTTAAAAACGATAAAAAGAAAACTGGCGATTTTATAAACTTCATTCTTCCGACTGCTGAGGGTGAGGTTCGCATATTAAAAGATGTTACAAACGAAGAAATGGAAAACGCAATAAATAAGATTATCGGGGAGCAGAATTAATGAAAAAAAGTGCATTTTGGACAGGTTTAGCCGTTTTGATGGTAGCGCTTGACCAGATAACAAAGGTTTTGGCGAGCGCATTTTTAAAAGGAAACGGAACAAAAACCATAATACCATACTTAATTGATTTTTACTACACAACAAATGACGGGGCGGCATTTTCTTCATTTTCGGGGCAGAGAGTTTTGTTAATAGCCTTGCCGGTTGTTATGATAATAGCGCTTTTAATAGCCTTGTATAAGTTTAATAAAAAAGGCATTTTGTTTACTTTGTCAATAATTATGATTGTATCGGGCGGAATAGGAAATCTTATAGACCGCTGTATTTTCGGCTATGTTGTAGACTTTATAAGCTTTTCTTTTATGAATTTTCCGATTTTTAATGTGGCAGACATTTTTGTCACTGTCGGTGCGGCGTTGTTTATAGTGTATATTATATTTTTTGACGATAATAAAAAAAGCGATGTGAGTGATAAAGATGAGTGATGTTTTTTATCTTACCGTAACTGAAGATTTAGCGGGAGAAAGGCTCGATTTGTACCTTTCAAAAGAGGTTTCAGAGATTTCCCGTTCAAGAGCGGCAAGTTTAATTGAAGACGGCTTTGTTAAACTAAAAAACGGCAAGGCAGATAAAAAATATAAAGTAAAAGCGGGAGAGGAGATTGAGCTTACTCTTCCCGAGCCTGAACCCTTAGAGGTTGTAAGCGAGGATATAAAGCTTGATATCGTATATGAAGACGATTATCTTTTAGTTATAAATAAAGAGCAGGGAATGGTTGTTCACCCTGCGGTAGGTAACTTTTCGGGAACGCTCGTAAATGCCCTTATGCATCACTGCGCCGACACCCTTTCTGGTATTAACGGCGTTTTAAGGCCCGGAATAGTTCACAGAATAGATAAAGACACCTCGGGGCTTATAATAGTTGCAAAAAACGATGAGGCGCATAAGTTTTTATCAGAGCAGCTTAAGGACAGAAGCCTTTCAAGAGTGTACTGGGCGCTTTTAAACGGCAACTTAAAAGAAGATACGGGAAGAATTAATCAGCCCATAGGAAGAAGCGATAAGGACAGAAAGAAAATGTGTGTCACAAAGAAAAACTCGCGTGATGCGCAAACAGACTTTACAGTGCTTGAAAGGTATGGAAGATACACTTTAACCGAGTGCCGCTTAAAAACGGGCAGAACACACCAGATAAGAGTTCATATGGCACATATCGGACACAGCGTGGTAGGCGATAAGACCTACGGAATAAAAAAAGAAGCCTTTAAGCTACAAGGTCAGCTTCTTCACGCAAAAAAGATTAAATTTATTCATCCCAAAACAAGAGAGGAAATGGAATTTGAAGTTCCGTTGCCCGACTACTTTGAAGAGGTTTTAACTAAATTAAGAAAAGCAGAGAATTAATTCTCTGCTTTTTCATTTCATAAGAATTTTTAAAATTATATCATAAAGCTCTGCGGCATTTTCCTTAAAGTTTCTGCACATTCTTTTTGCCGTATCCTCTTCTCCTGCATAAAGCTTTAAGTCAAGTAGCTTAATATCGCCGTCCTGCAGGGAGCACTCGGCGTTAAAAGTGTCATAGCTTATGGGAACGGGATTGGCAACAAGCCTTTTTTTCTCGTCAGTTTCCTTAAAAAGCGCCAAAATGCTTTCGTCTATGTAGTTTCTAACTTCTAATGGGATAATATTATAAAAATGATTTGCGCAAACCTTTCCCTCATCTGTAAGCGAGAAATAAACGCTTCCGTCTTCTTCTGTAATAGAGAAAACCTCGTCTGCCTCGCAAAGAAAATCCATAGCCTTGTGAATATCAAAAAAGTCTATCTTTGCGCTTCCTAAGATAACGTGAGTAAGCTCAGAGACAGTAACGGGCCTTTCTGCTTTTTTCATAGTGTATAAAATAATAAGCTTTATTTCAAGCGAATCTTCGATTTTATAAAAATGCTTCATGGTATCTTCTCCTTTTTTTATAGTATAACACAAAAATATAAAAAAGTGTAGCAAATTTTAAAAAAATATGATAAAATATTTCTGGAGGGGTATTATGGACAAAACAGATATGTATAAAATAGAAAAAGAGCTTTTTTCAAAAGGCTATCGCCTTATTGCAGGAGTAGACGAGGCAGGCAGAGGTCCTCTTGCGGGAGATGTTTATGCGGCGGCTGTTATATTAGACCCTGATGATGTTATAGAGGGGCTTAATGACTCAAAAAAGCTTACTGAAAAGAAAAGAGAAGAGCTTTATGAAGAAATAACAAAAAGGGCGCTTTCTTATGCAATCTGCCCCGTTTCAGCCGAGGTTATAGACGAGGTTAATATTTTAAATGCAACCTTTATGGCGATGAACGGAGCGGTGGATAATTTGTCGGTTAAGCCCGATTTTGTTTTGATAGACGGAAACCGAATTAAAGATATGAAAACAGAACACGAAACAGTTGTTAAGGGAGACGCTAAAAGCGCATCAATTGCGGCAGCGTCAATTTTAGCCAAGGTCGCAAGGGACAGGTATATGACAAAGATGGCGGAAGAATACCCCGAGTACAACTTTTCAAAGCACAAGGCTTATGGAACAAAAGAGCACCTTGAGCTTATAAAAAAATACGGTCCGTCGCCTATTCACAGAAAGAGCTTTAAGGGAGTACGTGAGTATGTTAAAGACTAAAGACATTGGAGATTTTGGCGAAAATGCCGCAAGAGAGTATATGATAAAAAACGGCTATGAAATAGTTTTATCTAACTACTCTTCCAAAGCGGGCGAAATTGATATAATAGCCAAAAAAGATGAGTACATAGTTTTTGTTGAGGTTAAGGCAAGAAAAACGAGCATTTTCGGCGAGCCGTGCGAATTTGTGGACACAAAAAAACAGCAGAGAATTATAAAAACCGCATATAAATACTTAGAGGAAAACAGCCTTGACAGCCCAATAAGGTTTGATGTCTGCGAGATTATTCACGAAAATGCAGACAAGATAAAAAGCATTAACTACATAGAGGGAGCTTTTGAATTATAAAAAAAGATGGTATAAAGCTTAGTTAAAAAAATTATGGGCGAAAATTTGTATGAATTTTTACTGCGTGAGCTTTAATAAAATAAACGGGGGAGAAAAATGAAAAAGAAACTATTATTGTGCATTTTGGCGCTTTCTTTGTGCTTTTCGTACGTTACGGCACAGGCGCGTGAAAGCCTTATAAAAAGCATTTCGGCTGGAATTAATAAATGTATTTCGGGCATAACGGAGGCTAAAAACAACAAGATAAGAAACGTTGAGGACATAGTTTGTGTTGCGGAAGTAAGACGCGGAACATACGAGGAAAGAGATGTTTATTTAATATACTACTTTCATAATGGCGTAAAAGGAATTTCTCCTCTTATAGCAGAAGAAGATGTGGGAGTAGGCGGCTTAAAGCAGAGCATTTTATCAGTAGAGTGCGGTGATATGATTATTGCAGACACGCAGTTTGGCAAAACGGTAAGGTCGGTAAGAGTTATCGCATCTTTAAACAACATAACAAGATTAACTCCCTTTAAAGACCAGCTTTCGCCTCATGCGCCTGTCGCGTGGTATCACTACGGCGAGAAGAAAAATGCCAAAAATGAAGTTTATTTAGGCTATATATTAGATACGGATTATGAAGACGGAAAAGTAAAAATAACTATGACAGACGAAACTGGAAGCCTTGATAATACAGAGGTTTTCTACATAGACGAAAGCACAAATGTAACTAACTATTCAGCCTATAAAAATGATGAATACGCAAGGTTTAGTAAATCTGATATATACTCCATCGAAAAGAGCACCTATCCTGAAATTGACGGAAACGTTGATTTTTCGCACATTGACTATGAAGAAAGCGATATGAAAATTGCCTTTGTATATATAAATCGCTCGAAGATTAAAGAAATTGTGCTGATAAATTATTCAAAGTGACATAAAAAAATTCAGTAAATGGAAATTTAACTTAATTTTTTTAAAAAAACCATTATATATTCTTGAAAAAATTAATCACTTATGATAAAATGATACAAGTGAAATTAAAATGTTTGAGAGGATATATAAAAATGAGTCAGATTTCAGTTAAAGCATCAAGTATAACACCATCGTCAACTCTTGCGATTTCCGCAAAGGCAAAGGAAATGAAATTGGGCGGGCTTGACGTTGTTAGCTTCGGAGCGGGCGAGCCCGATTTTGACACTCCTGAGCATATAAAACAGGCCGCAATTCAGGCTATTTTAGGCGGCGAAACAAAATATACTCCCGCATCGGGAACAATGGATTTAAAAAAGGCAGTTGTAAGGAAATTCGAAAGAGAAAACGGCCTTTCGTATGCGCCTGAAAACATCGTTGTTTCAAATGGTGCAAAGCATTCTTTAGTTAATGCTTTTATGGCAATTTTAAACCCCGGTGACGAGGTAATAATTCCTGCACCTTTCTGGGTAAGCTATCCCGAGATGGTTAAAATTGCAGACGGAAAACCCGTTATCGTTAACACAACTGAGGAAAACGGCTTTAAGCTTACAAAAGATGAGCTTTTAGCGGCAATAACAGATAAAACAAAGGCTTTTGTTTTAAACTCACCATCAAATCCTACGGGTATGGTGTATACTAAAGAGGAGCTTGAAGAAATTAAAGAAATTGCAGTTAAAAATAATATATATGTTATATCAGACGAGATTTATGAGCATCTTATCTACGACGGAGAGCACATAAGCATAGCGTCCTTGGGTGAAGACATTAAAGATTTAACCATAATCGTAAACGGCGTTTCAAAAACTTACGCTATGACGGGCTGGAGAATTGGCTATACTGCATCAAATGCGGCACTTGCAAAGGTAATGTCAAACATTCAGTCTCATGCAACTTCAAACCCGAATTCCATCGCTCAGGCGGCATCTGTTGCAGCACTTGACGGGCCAACAGATGAAATCGCTAAAATGAAAAAGGCGTTTTCTGAAAGACGAGACTATATGGTTAAAAGAATTAACGAAATGAATGGCGTTTCTGCTCTTTTGCCCGAGGGTGCTTTCTATGTGATGATGAACATTTCATCTCTTTTCGGAAAAACAATTTCGGGGGTTAAAATTAACTCATCAGACGATTTTGCTTTTGCATTTTTAGAGGGCGAAAAGGTTGCAGTAGTTCCCGGCTCAGGCTTCGGGGCAGACGAGTATGTCCGCTGGTCTTATGCAACAAGCATGGAAAACATCAAAAAAGGCTTAGACAGACTTGAAAAATGTCTTTCGGAGATAAACCAGTAAGATAAGGTCGCATCGTTTGATGCGACCTTTATTTATAAAAAAGAAAGGAAAATGATTATGAAAGTAATTTTGGTTAACGGAAGTCCTAAGAAAAACGGATGCACAAATGAGGCGCTCTCAATTGTAGCAAAAGCTTTAAACGAAAACGGCGTTGAAACCGAAATGTTCTACATAGGAAAAGAAGAAATAAACGGGTGTTTGGCTTGCGGCGGCTGCAATAAGACAGGCGCTTGCGTTCAGGGAAGCAAAGTAGCAGAATTTTTAAGCCTCGCTAAAGAAGCAGACGGCTTTGTTTTCGGCTCTCCTGTTCACTATGCGGCGGCCTCGGGAATTTTAACCTCGTTTATGGACAGAGCATTCTTCTCGGGAAGTTCGTATTTAAGATACAAGCCCGCAGCGGCAATAGTAAGCGCAAGGCGCGCGGGAACAACTGCTGCACTTGAACAGATAACAAAGTATTTTTCAATTTCCAATATGCCGATTGTTTCTTCTAACTACTGGAATATGGTGCACGGAGCTTGCGCAGAAGACGTTTTAAAAGACGAAGAGGGAGTTCAGATAATGAGAACTTTAGGTAATAATATGGCGTGGCTTTTAAAGTGTATCAAGCTTGGTAAAGAAAACGGCATATCTCACCCTGCGCCCGAAGATAAGATTAAAACAAACTTTATAAGATAATTAACCAAAACCTCTCACACGGCATAATTTATAGGTGAGGGGAGGGATTTTCTTGAGGCTTGGACTTTCTTCGAGAATAAGACGAAAAAGGAAAAGAAAAATAAGATACCCAAGAGAAAGCGTGATAAGAATAAGGCTTTGGGTATCTTTTTTATTGCTTTTTCTTGTTTTATCAGTTTCAGTGTGGTTTTTACTTTTAATGCGCCCCGTAGTTTTGGAGGTTGCCGAGGATATGGCGGGCGATGTTATGGTAAATGTTATAAATAAAGCGGTCTATGAAGAGATAGAGCAAAACAGTGAAATGTATAAAGACCTTGTAAAATACGAAAAAGACGAAGAGGGCAAGGTAAATTTGGTAAACACCGACACAATAAAGATAAATGCCTTAAAATCCCGAATAATAAGCCGTGTGTGCGATAAAATTAATGATTATGATGTTGTCACGGTCGAAGTGCCGATAGGAGCGGCTCTCCATTTAGACCTCTTTTACACCTTAGGCCCTAAGATAAAATTTAATATGATTTCAACGGGCTTTGTTGATGCAGACTTTGTAAGTGAATTTATTGACGCCGGTATAAATCAGACGAACCACATAATAAATGTTTTGGTTGAAGCTGAGTTTGGCGTTGTCGGAAAAATGGGGCACAGGGCGATGAAAGTTAAAACAAATATCCCCGTTTCGCACTCTGTAATAGTGGGCGATGTGCCGAAGGGCCTTGTTACATATTAAAAAAATGTGAATATATCTAAAAACAGTTGAGTTTATAAATTTTTTATGTTACAATGGATAAGATACTAAAATAAATGAGGTAGATTTATGCTTTGCAGTAAATGTCAGAAGAATATAGCAGTTGTTTTTATAACTAAATTAGAGGGCGAAAAGCAGTCAAACGAGGGGCTTTGTCTTAAATGTGCAAAGGCTATGGGAATTGCGCCGTTAGACCAGTTTATGGACCAGATGGGCATAAACGAGGAGGACTTAGAGAGCTTAAACGACGAGCTTGGTGCAGTTATGGACGAAATGGATATGGATGCTCTTGAGGGCGAAACAGGCAAAAATCCTATGGCATTTTTATCTAAAATGTTTGGCGGAAACCAGCAAAACGCTTCTTCTCCCGATAAAAAAGAAACTAAAGACAAAAAAGAAGATAAAAAAGAGAAAAAATCAAAAAAGAAAAAGGCTCTTGATGTGTACGGCTTAAACCTTACTTTAAAAGCCGCATCAGGCGAGATAGACAGGGTTATTGGAAGAGAAGCAGAAATTGACAGAGTTGTTTCAATTTTAAACCGCAGAACAAAAAACAACCCCGTCTTATTAGGCGAGCCGGGCGTTGGTAAAACTGCAATAGCCGAGGGCCTTGCTATGCGCATTTATGAAAAAAAGGTGCCGGCAAAGCTTTTTGACTGTGAGGTTTATTTATTAGACTTTACCGCACTTGTTGCAGGAACTCAGTTTCGAGGTCAGTTTGAATCAAGGCTTAAGAGCATAATAGAAGAGGTAAAGGCGCTAGGAAATGTAATTTTGGTTATAGATGAGCTTCATAATATAGTAGGCGCAGGCGATGCGGACGGCGCAATGAGCGCTGCAAACATATTAAAGCCCGCCCTTGCACGAGGCGAAATTCAGATTATCGGCGCAACAACTCTTTCGGAGTATAGAAAGCATATTGAAAAAGATTCCGCTCTTGAGAGGCGTTTTCAGTCGGTAATTGTTGACGAGCCGTCTGTTGAGGACAGCATTGAAATTCTAAAGGGAATTAAAGAGTACTACGAAAATTATCATCATGTTATTATAACAGACGAGATTATAGAGTTCGCAACAAAGCTTTCAGAAAGATATATTTCAGACCGCTTCCTGCCCGATAAGGCTATTGACGTAATAGATGAGGCAGGCTCGCGCGCTAATCTTAAAAACAAGGCTCTTATCGAGGTAAGCAGTCTTAAAAAAGAGCTTGAAGAGATACTTGAGGCAGAAGAAGCCTTTAATGAAAAGGAAAAGGGCGAAGAGCCTGATATGGAGTATTACCAGAAAAATGCCGAGCTTAAGGCAGAGGAAATAAGAATAAGAGAAAAGCTTGAACAGAGGCAAAATAACCTTGAAAAAACTGAAATAACAAAAGACGATATCGCAACAGTTATTGAAGCGTGGACAAAAATTCCCGTTTCGCGTATAACAGAGATGGAATCGGAGAAACTTCTTAATATGGAAGAGCGTATCCACGAAAGAATTATAGGTCAGAATCACGCGGTTGAGAGCGTGTGCCGTGCAGTTCGCAGAAGAAGAGTCGCAATCTCTAAAAAGGCAAGGCCTGTATCATTTATCTTTGTTGGACCTACGGGCGTTGGTAAAACAGAGCTTGTTAAGGCGCTTTCTTATGTTATGTTTGACACCGAAGAGGCAATTATCCGCTTTGATATGAGTGAGTTTTCAGAAAAGCACTCCGTTGCAAAGCTTATAGGCGCGCCTCCCGGATATGTAGGCTATGACGATGCAGGTCAGCTTACAGA
>CALAUK010000196.1 GCA_937892135.1 uncultured Clostridia bacterium
GCTCAGGGGCTTATAGCGGGAATCAATGCAGCGCATCTTATTTTGGGAAAAGAGCCTCTTATTTTAAACAGAGACGAGGCGTATATAGGCACATTAATAGACGACCTTGTTACAAAAGAGGTAACAGAGCCATATCGAATGATGACTTCGCGCTCGGAGTATAGATTAATCTTGCGTCAGGATAATGCGGACGAAAGGCTAACTCCCATAGGATACGAAATAGGTCTTATTTCAAAAGAGCGATATGATGCATTTTTAGAAAAGCAGAGAGAGATTCAGAAAGAGATTGAAAGGCTTGAGGGCATAACTGTAACTCCGAAAGAAGCAAATCCCTTGCTTGAAAGCGCAGGAACAGCGCCATTAAAAACGGGAATAAAGCTTTCAGAGCTTTTAAAGCGCCCACAGATTACATACGAAATGCTTAAGCCTTTAGACCCTGATAGAAAAGAGCTTTCATACCCTGTTTGGGAACAGGCAGAAATTAAAATAAAATATGACGGATACATTAAAAAGCAGTATCGCGCGGCAGAGCAGATTAAAAAGCTTGAAGACAGGCGCATCCCCGAAAACATAAACTATGACGATGTTTACGGACTACGCCTTGAGGCAAGACAGAAGCTTTCTAAAATCCGCCCCGAGACATTAGGTCAGGCAAGCAGAATTTTAGGAGTTTCTCCCGCAGATATAACAGTTTTAATGATTCATTTAGGAAAATAAAAAAGAGGTTTTTATAAACCTCTTTTTTAAATGCTCTCAAGGCGGACAACTTCAATTCCCGTGTAGTAGGTTTTTAAAATCTGGGCGAAGTCTTTTCCCTGAGAGGCAAGGTAATTTGCGCCGTATTGGCTAAGGCCAACTCCGTGCCCGTTTCCCGTAACATTCATTGTGACGAGGGAGTCTGTTATTTCAAAGTTTATATTTGCTGAGCGAAGATTAAAAAGCGAGCGTATGTCTGTGCCCGTAAGGGTTTGATTTCCTACAGTTAAAGACAAAATACTTCCTGCCTCGCTTCTTTTTATGTTTTCTACAAGAGGAGAGTTTTCTTGCCACTCTGTATCGGGGAAAGCCGCTTTTATAACATTTTTAAACTGCTCTGTGGTAACAGATGAAGAGGATTTAAACTTGGGCGAAAGCTCTTCTCCGTAGCTTGTGACAGAAACGAGATACGGCGTTTGTTGCCCCTGCCAGATATCTGAGGCGTTTTCGGTTTTGCCGCTGCTTGTTGAGTGAAAAACCGCATTTATGATTTTTCCGTCATAAAGACACACACAGTTTATAGTTTCGTCAACGGAAGACTTGATTTTATTATAAAACGCATCAAAGTCTTCGCCCCATTTTTCTTTCATCGCCTCTTTTGTTATGTATGCCTTGCAGCAGGCAGGATTAGTGCAGACATCTGCGCCGTTATCGTGTTTTTGCCCTGAAGAAATTTTTGAAAGAATATAGCTTCTTGCTGCAACTGCCTGAGCCTTTAGCGCCTCTTTTTCAAAAGATGCGGGCATTTCAGCCGCAACAACCCCCGTAATATATTCTTCAAGCCCTATATTAATAGTCTCATTCTGCTCAACGATATATGAATTGATTTTCTTTGTGCTTGAAACATCAGAAAACTCTTTTGTTTCGGCAGAATCTTCGCTTTGGGGCTTTTTAACAGTCAGGCAAAAAAGACCGGGAATTAAAACAATAAGCACAAAAAAGAATAAAAATAAAAAGGCAAATCTTTTTAACATAACTATTCACCTAAAAGGATATAGCCTAAAGCGAGAATTAGAGGCCAGTCGGGGTTTTCGTTATCCTTAATAAGCATAAAAATCAAAAACATTATAATATAATCATCTGAAGAAAGATTTTTAAGCTTGTCAAGCGATATGGGGAATGCCTTTTTTTCTCTTTGTACGGGCAGAGGTACAGTGTTTTCGCTTTTTTGTTTTTTGGCATTGGGGTATGGGGGATATTTAAAATTATCTTTGTATCTGAAATTACGGCTTTCCATATTTATTCTCCTTATCAATTAAAACATGTCCTTAAGTCCTTCAAGAAGCGGGGTATATTTTAAAAGTTTAACAAGCTTTGCCGCCTTGTCGGCACGGGTTTGTTTGTCGTTTTTAAGATAGGGTTTAAGTGCAATTATAAGGTCTGAACGAGTGTCCTTTTTTGACTCAAGAGACTTTACTGCGCTCATAAGATGCATTAATTTTTCGGGATTTATGTCTGAAAAAGCATCTTCCTTTTTAGAATTTTCCGTGTTCCCGAAAGAAAAGTCTCCGCTTCCTAACATAGAGAGCGCCTGATTTATTTTCTCCTGTGCATCGGGACCCGATAAAAAATCCTGTATCATATTAAGTGTGTTTTCGCTGTCGGTCATTTTTTATCTCCTTTTCCTTTCATAAACTGATTAAGCTTTGTCATATCGAGATTTTTTAATCCTCCCGAAAGAGCCTTTTTTATATCCTCCGAAGAGAGCGAGGAAAACATTTTTAAAACCTTTTCCTTATCGATATTATCCATATTCTTTGAAATTTCATTTGCCTTTCCTGAGTTTATGAAATTTTCAAGAGTTTTTTTGTCTTTCTCATCTATTTTTGATGTGTCAAAGTTATTATTTTTCATATAATCACCTCATACTTTTTGTACCATTATATGTCCTGGGGATAAAAATAATGCAAGTACAAAGCTAATTTCACATTGACATAAATTCCTTTTTTTAGTATAATGTAGGAAAGTTAGAAAAGGAGAATTTATAATGATTAATTATGCGCACAGAGGAGCAAGCGAATATGCTCCTGAGAACACTTTATCATCATTCTATCTTGGCTTATTAATGGGAGCAAACGGAATTGAAACAGATGTGCAGAAAACTAAAGACGGAGAGCTTGTTTTGTTTCACGACAGCACAGTAGACCGCGTTTCAGACGGTACAGGAAATGTTTCAGACTACACATTTGAGGAAATAGAAAAGCTTAAAATATACGGAAATGCAACAACAGGCTATTACGATAAGATTGTGACTTTAAGAGAGTTTTTAGAAAAGTTTTCTTCTTACGACATTACCTTTGCAATAGAGCTTAAGGGAGCGGGAGTTAATAAAGAAACTTTAGAAATGATTAAAGAGTTTGGTATTATGGAAAAAACAACTTTTACAAGCTTTAACTTTGACTACATAAAAGAAATTAAAGAGCTTGACAAAAGTGCAAGAGTAGGCTGGCTTGTTAAAGAGGTAACAGAAGAGACTATTAAAGCTTTAAAGGAAATTGGCGGAGAGGAAATGGCGCCTCAGGCAGCCCCTCTTACAGAGGAAATTGTAAAAAACTTAAGAGACGAGGGTCTTGGCGTAAGAGCGTGGGGGCTTTCAAGCGTGGCACTTATGAAAAAAATGTGCGACCTTAAAGTTGACGGTATGACTGTAAACTTCCCTGACAGATTATATGAATATTTAAAATAAGAGGAAAACTATGAAAATTACAAAAACAAAATTCGGAGAACTGAACGGAGAGGATATTTATTTATTTTCTCTTGACAATGAAAAAGGCTTAACGTGTGAAATTATAAACTATGGCGCAAGAATAAAAAGCCTTATATATAATGGCACAGACGTGGTTTTAGGATATGAAACCTGGGAAGGTTATGAAAACGACGGAGTATTTTTTGGAGCATTGGTAGGAAGAAATGCAAGCAGACTTGAAAATGCAAGGTTTTGCTTAAACGGCAAAGAATACAATGTTTCAAAAAACAACGGAAAGCATAGTCTTCACGGCGGCTTTTTGGGATTTAGCAAAAAAATATGGAAAGTAGAAGAAAATGAAAATGCACTCGTTCTTTCTTTGAAAAGTCCTGACGGCGACGAGGGATATCCCGGAAATTTAGATATTTCAGTTAGCTATACTCTTACAGACGGAAATGAGCTTGAAATTTCTTATTCTGCAAAAAGTGATATGGATACAGTGTTTAACGTAACAAACCACTCGTATTTTAACTTAAACGGGCACGGAAACGGCACAATAGAAAATCATACATTAAAGGTTGAGGCTGATTATTATACGCCTATAACCGAGGAGCTTGTTGTTACGGGGGAGATAAAGCCTTTAAAGGATACGCCATTTGATTTCACAAAAGAAACTGTGATTAATAAAAAAATCATCGAAATGAAAGAAAAAACAGGCAGAGACCGCGGTTTTGACCATAATTTTGTGATAAATGGAGAGGGATTTAGAAAAGCGGCAACTGTTCGCGGTGATAAAACAAATATCACTATGGAGGTTTACACTGACCGCCCCGGCATTCAGATTTACACGGCGATTTTGTCTAAGGAAAGGCCGTTTTGCAAAAACGATGCAAAATATTTGGGCTTTGCGGGAGTGTGCTTTGAAACGCAAGAATTTCCAAACAGTGTAAATGTTAATGCCTTCCCATCGCCCGTATTAAAGAAAGGCGATACAATCGAAACTAAAACAATATATAAATTCATATAAAAAAGCAGAGCATTTGCTCTGCTTTTTTGTTATAAAATTAAATGATGAAATGTTAGTTTGTTTTTTCTAAATATCAAACGGCGCTTGATTTTTCTTCACTATTATCCGAAGAAGGCTTTTTGCCAAAACTAATCACAAGAAAGGATAGTTTCGTGGTTTATTTTAAAGGTTGTGATGAAATTTGCGAACTATTATTTTATTTAGGCGCAACTAAATGCCGTTTTGAAGTAGAAAATATAATAATTGAAAAGGAATTAAGAAACGACACGAACAGGCGAATAAATTGCGAAATGGCAAATATTGAAAAGCAAATAAATGCTTCGCAAAATCAAATAAACGCAATCACAACGATAATAGAAACGATTGGACTTGATGAATTGCCTTGATCGTTAAGTTCGGTTGCAAAGGCAAGGCTTGATAACCCGGAAAGCACTTTAAGCGAACTATCTGAAAGTTTAAAAATCTCTAAAAGTTGTTTAAATCATAGATTGAGAAAAATAGTGGAAATTGCAAAAAATTTATGAAACTTAAAAATACCGCAAATAAAGTTATAAACAATTTGACGAATGCAAAAAATAGTTGTTATAATGATATTGGTTGTTGAAATATTTTATAAATCTAATCCTAATACCCAAAATATAAACTAAGGGATGAAATAACGAAATGTTATTTCATCACAACAGGCAAGTCAAAAGGAACGCGATTCCATAGGAAACAACATGTATCAGCACCACAAGGATGACGGAAGCACCAACAGCTCTCTTGCGAGAAAACTGAGCAAAACGGCGCAACGTGTAAAAAGAAGTGCCACCTACAAACACGGGCATCAGAATAGCGGCAAAAACACCAATCACGCGCATATCATTCATCATGTATGATACAGCAGAATCCAACACGATAGCTACGGGCTCAGCCAGTGAGGTGAGCAATGCCGCTTTGATAACATACTTTCGCGCA
>CALAUK010000197.1 GCA_937892135.1 uncultured Clostridia bacterium
TTAAGACCGTTTTTTATGTAATACATCGGGCCGCCTACCCACTGACCACTCTTATCTTTCTCTCTGTATTTAAGAGAAAGAACAATTTCTGCATACTTGGTTACCATTCCAAGAAGCGCACTTATCCACATCCAGAACACTGCACCCGGTCCACCTGAAACAATCGCAGTTGCAAGTCCTGCAATACTTCCCGTACCAATAGTTCCCGCCATTGCTGTTGCAACAGCCTGAAAAGGACTTACTCCTGATTCGTCCTTTTGATGCTGATTTTTCGAAAACAAACCTAAAAGCGTGTTTTTCAGCATATAACCAAACTTTCCAAACTGCAAAAACTTCGTTTTTACCGAAAGAAACAATCCTGTACAAATTAAGAGTGCCAACATAACAGGGCCCCAAACAATATCATTAACCTCGGCATTTATTGCACTGATAATTTCCATTAGACTCACCTCATAAATGTGTTTCATTTATTTTCAATATCGGGCAAAGGACAAACCTCACATTTATTTGTTGAAAGAACGACTGTTGTGCGCGTAAGCGATACCCCGTTAATAGCCTTGATATATGTTAATACTTCCTCAAGCGATTTCCCTTTTTGTGTAATTACTTTAAGAATAAAATCAAAGTCACCTGCAATATAATGGCACTCTGAAATAGAAGAATTTTCTTTTATCATTCGAATAAATTCTCCGTTATACTTAGGATGCTCCAAGCTAACATATATAAATGCCATATTATCGCGTCCCAAAGCACTTTGATTAACAATAGCTGTATAACCTTCTATTACCCCTGAGCTTTCAAGCTTTTTTATTCTTTCAATAACCGCCGATGTGGACAAATTAATTTTTGCCCCGATATTCGTGGCATTCTCTCTTGAATTTTCTTTAAGGCATTTTAGTATTCTGTAATCAATAAAATCCATAACCACACCCCCCAATTCTTTCTAAAATTATACAAAAAACGTGCAAAAAAGTAAATACTTGCCGAGCATTTCCAAATAATCTTCTGTATTAAACGTTTTGAGCGAAAAAAATTTTGTTTCGCCTTTATTATGTGCAGTTTTGCTATAAATTTTTCAGCATACAAAACAAAAAACACACCCTGTGGGTGTGTTTTTTTATTTACATAAATTCATTTATCAGTACATATTTTTCGTAAAACTCTTCATAAGTTATGCCTTCTTCATATATTATTTTTGCAGCATCAGTTCCTACATATCTGTAATGCCACGGCTCGTATGCATAACCCGTAATCCATTCTTTGCCTTTTGGATACCTTAAAATATATCCGTATTCATGAGCATGTTCTTTAAGCCACTTAAATTCAGCCGAATATTCAAATGAAACCTTAGTAGAGCTTATATCAACAGCCAGACCTGTCTGATGTTCGGAAAATCCGGGTCTTGCTGTATAATTATCCGCATTAACTTTTCCCGTTGTTATTACTCTGTTATTGTATAGATTTCTCTGATAGTCTTCTGTTCTGTATGCTGAAACAACCCTCATTGAAAGGCCGTCTCTTTTCGCTGCATCTGACATCTGCACATATTTTTCATAAGCTGTTTTTTCAAGCAAGTACGCTTTTCCATCATTTGCCGTATGTTCCCTTTCCATATTAACAAGATTATTTTGCATAAATCCTGCCGGCAACTGATTATACTTGTTAACCAAAACTGAAAGTTCATAGGGCTGACCTATTGTAATTACATTTTCGTAAAAAGGATAATCCAGGCCAAGATTTACTCTGAAAATAACCTCATCAATACTGCAAGAAGGCATTTTTCTGTGATAGTTTATGTATTCTCTGAATCTTTCCGGATGAAAATCTGAGCTTTTTCTCATATTAAGCACTTCTTCAACAGCTTTGTGATAATCGAAGGTATGTATCTGTTTTTGTATAATAAGTTTTGAATTATCAAAAAAAATCGCATTGGGACACAGAACTGTCGGAAGCATATCTACAGGAAGATATGTTCTGCCATCCTCCAACAAAGATGCTTTTTCAAAAAACTTTTCTTCTCCGTTAACAAAAACTATATTACTTCCAACAATATGAGTTAACACATCTCCGTCACGTGTTAGCACCAAAATCTGCCCGTCACGGTTTCTGTAAAATACAGATGCTCCTATTTTTTCAAAAATCATTCTCATGGGAACATAGTGTGTATCCCCGTAAATTACAGATGTACTACCTGTCGCCTCTCCGTTAAATGAAATTGCAAAACCGCTTTGTGCACCAAAGTCCTGCGCAAATGCAGTAAGACTTAGAAAAGACACAAATAATACAACACATGCAAAAATTATTAATAACCGTTTTTTCATAAAATTCACTCCGCAGTTTCTTATTTTCTTATACACACTACTTCCTATGTAGTATAGCACAGATTAACACAAAGTGCAATATGTTTTGCGTCTAGAAAATATCATATTTTATCCCTTCCCTTTTCAATAAAACAAAGAGCATACCCACAGGTATGCTCTTTGTTTTGGCGGAGAGAGAGGGATTCGAACCCTCGGGACGCGATTAACGCCCACACGATTTCCAATCGTGCGCCTTAGGCCAGCTCAGCCATCTCTCCATATAGCCAACGAATGATATTATACTACATATTTCAAAGGCTGTCAAGCTTTTTTGAATAATTTTTCATCAAAAAACAAGCCCGTTAAAAACGGGCTTGTTTAAAGCTTTTAATTATACTACACCGTGAGCTTTCATCGCATTTGCAACCTTAATAAAGCCTGCAATATTTGCACCTGCAACAAGATTTCCTTCCATGCCGTATTTCTTGGCAGCCTCGGAAGCATTTTTATAGATACCAACCATGATATCTTTAAGCTTATTGTCAACTTCCTCAAAAGACCATGAATATCTCATAGAGTTCTGGCTCATTTCAAGAGCAGATGTTGCAACACCGCCTGCATTTGCAGCCTTAGCAGGACCAAATAGTAATCCTGCAGACTGGAATGTTGCAATAGCTTCAGGTGTTGAAGGCATATTTGCACCCTCTGCAACAGCATAGCAACCATTCTTAACAAGAATCTTTGCGCTCTCTTCATTTATTTCATTCTGTGTTGCACAAGGAAGAGCAATATCACATTTAATTGTCCAGATACCTGAGCAACCCTCATGATACTCAGCCTCGGGATGATAATTTAGATACTCTTTAATTCTCTTACGCTCAACCTCTTTTATCTTCTTTATAGCATCAAGGTCTACACCATTTTTGTCATAGATATATCCGTTAGAATCAGACATAGCAACAACTTTTGCGCCAAATACTGTTGCTTTCTGCGCTGCATAAATAGCAACGTTACCCGAGCCTGAAATAACAACTGTCTGGTCTTTAAAACTCTTGCCTGCATCTTTTAACATTTCATTTGTAAAATAGCAAAGACCAAAGCCTGTTGCTTCTGTTCTTGCAAGGCTACCACCATATGTAAGACCCTTACCTGTTAAAACTCCTGTGTACTCATCGCGAAGTCTCTTGTACTGACCAAACATATAGCCGATTTCTCTTGCGCCAACGCCTATGTCGCCTGCAGGAACGTCTGTGTCTGCACCGATATACTTAGAAAGCTCTGTCATAAAGCTCTGGCAGAAACGCATAACTTCATTATCAGACTTACCCTTAGGGTCAAAATCCGAACCACCTTTAGCGCCACCAATAGGAAGACCTGTAAGCGAATTTTTGAAAATCTGCTCAAAACCAAGGAACTTCATAATGCTTTCATTTACAGATGGATGAAAACGAAGACCACCCTTATATGGGCCGATTGCGCCATTAAACTGAACTCTGAAACCTCTGTTAATCTGAACCTTTCCGCTATCATCAATCCACGGAACACGGAACTTAATTATTCTTTCAGGCTCTACGATACTGTCGATAACGCCTTTTTCGATAAGTTCGGGCTCTGCCTCAATCACAGGCTCCAAAGACTCTAATACTTCTCTTACTGCCTGATGAAATTCAGGTTCATTGGGATTTCTTTTGATTACTGTGTCCATTACATCGGACAAATAAGCCAATTTAAAGCTCATACTGATTACTCCCTTCAATTTCTCGTTAAAATCACTTTTAAAAAAGCTATAAAAATAATATATCACCTAAAGTTCCACTTGTCAATGTTTTTAAGCTTTAGGCACTAAAAAAACCGTTTTCATTAATTTTTTTTTGCTAATTTATTTTTCGTTTTTATACTTTAGCAAAGCCTGTGCAAGCTGGTCGGGACAGGATGTGTTTTTAAAGCCGCATTTTATTCCTGATAAAAGGCTTATAACCTCATCTATATCTCTTCCCTCTACAAGCTTTGAAACGCCTTGTGTGTTTCCGTTACAGCCGCCCTCAAACCGGACGCTTTTAATAATATTCTCTTCAATATCAAGCTTAATTTCTCTTGAGCATACGCCCTTTGTCTTGTATATCATATAAAACTCCTTTAAAATGAGGAATACCGCAGCTTTTGCTGCGGTATACAACATTAAAATTATAGTGCGCTCTTAGCCTTTTCAACCAAAGCAGAAAATGCTGCAGGATCAGCAATAGCAATCTCAGAAAGCATCTTTCTGTTGATGTCGATGTTTGCTTTCTTAAGACCATTCATAAATGTTGAATAGTTCATACCATTCATCTTTGCTGCTGCACTGATTCTTGCAATCCACATACGGCGGAAGTTTCTCTTCTTCTGCTTTCTGCCGATATATGCATAAGTAAGAGACTTCATAACTGCCTGGCTGGCTGTTCTGTATAGCTTGCTCTTACCGCCACGGTAACCCTTTGCTAGCTTTAAAATCTTTTTATGTTTTTTTCTGGTGTTAACTGCACCTTTTACTCTTGCCATTAAATTTTCCCTTCTTTCCGATTATTATTTGTATGGAATTAACTTCTTGATTGTTGCTTCATTTGCACGAGCAGCATAAGCGCTCTTACGCAAACCTCTTTTTCTCTTTGTTGATTTCTTTGTTAAGATGTGGCTTCTGAAAGCACTACCTCTTTTTACCTTTCCGGACTTTGTTAGAGAAAATCTTTTAGCAGCTCCTCTATGAGTCTTTATTTTAGGCATTTACATACACTCCTTCCAAAATTTTATGTTTATTATGAACACCATCTTAAGTGAACATTTATATGAAAATATCAGATCGCATTACGCTTTCGGAACCATTACCATAGCCATATTTCTGCCCTCAAGCTTTGCTCCCTTTTCAACACTGCCGAATTCAGCGGCACCTGATGCAAAGCGGTCTAAAAGCTCGCCTCCGATAGAGCTGTGATGAATTTCACGGCCACGGAATCTTACTGTAACCTTAACCTTGTTACCTGCTTTTAAAAACTTTATTGCAGAATTAAGCTTTGTTTCAAAATCGTGCGTATCAATTGCGGGAGACAGACGAACTTCCTTAACATCTACCACTTTCTGATTCTTACGATTTTCCTTTTCACGCTTGGCAATATCAAACTTGTACTTACCGTAATCCATAATTTTGCATACCGGAGGCTCTGCATTAGGAGCAATCTTAACCAAGTCAAGATTTGCATCTTCTGCCATCTGCTGCGCCTTAGCGATGTCTACAACGCCAATCTGCGAACCGTCTGCTCCGATAAGACGAACCTGTTTATCACGGATTTCCTCATTGATCTGCTGTTCTTTGCTACTGATAAAAATCACCGTCCAAAATAGATTTTGCTAAAAAGCAATAAAAAAACGGATAGTCAAACGACCTCCGCACAAAAACGCACCCAAAAAGAATGCGATAAATATCATACCATACAAGCACCGAGCCGTAAGGTGAGAGCGGAAAATCATTTACTCTACTTTGTTTTCTAAAACATTATACATCACAAAAATGCATTTGTCAACACTTTTTTGAAATTTTTTTAAATTTTTACGGGAGCAATAAATGCCCCCGTAAAAATATGTTTTCCTTAATATGCGTAAGCGTAAGACATACCGCCGCCGCTAAAAAATGCGCCAAGGCTTCCAAACATTGCTGTTATGATAAGTACGGTAATAATCGAAATTACCACAGAAATAAGCATTACCCAAAGCTGTGCCTTTGCCCAGTTGTTAAAAGACTCTTCTCTTGATTTATCTCCTGCCCAAACGAAAAGCATAATAAAATAAATTATTGAGCCTACGCAAGGAATAAGAGGAATAAGAGAACGGCCTAACCAACCTGCAACTGAAACAGGCTTTTTGGGCTGCTGATAGAAATTGTTAAACACCTGAGTGTTGGGTGTCTGAGGTGCTTGATTCTGCTGAGCGTAATTTGCCTGAGGTGCTGCAGGAGCAACAGGAGCTGTCTCCTGTACAGGTGCAGTTTCAGCAACGGGTGCTGCTTCAGCAATTTTCTCCACGGGAGCGCCGCAGAACTCGCAGAACTTAGAATTCTCTGCTACTTGTTTTCCACATTTTTCACAAAACATATTATAATCCCCTTTTCATTTATTTTAAATAAGCAAGTGCTTATTTTTAAAATCACATTTTAAATATACCAAATGCATCAAGTACGGAAGAAAGCAAAATCAAAACTATGCAGACAGGTGCAATATATTTAATCATAATTTCAAAAAGCACCTTACGCTTAAATTTACCGGTAAGCTCAATTTCATCTGTAATAGCTTTCGGTTTTATAACATATCCAACAAATATGCAGGTAAAGAACGCCACAACCGGCATAAGCACACTGTTGCTGATAAAGTCAAAGAAATCAAGAAATGCCATGCCGATAATCTTTACATCAGCCCATACACCGTAGCCTAAACACGACGGCAAGCCAACAAGGACAGAAAAACCTAAAACAATAAAGCATGCAGGAATTCTTTTAATCTTGAACTTATCGCAAATAACCGACACAACTGTTTCCATAAGAGAAATAGATGATGTAAGCGCCGCTAATAAAACAAGCAAGAAGAAAATCATTCCAATATATTCTCCTCCCACCATAGTGTTAAACACCTTAGGAAGAGCATCAAACATAAGCCCCGGTCCTGCGCCTAATGATTCGGGATTACCGCCCGAAAAAGCAAATACTGCAGGAATAATCATAAGTCCTGCCAAAAATGCAATACCCGTGTCAAAAATTTCAATCTGACTTACAGACGACTCAAGACTTACATCCTTTTTCATATATGAACCATATGTAATCATAATTCCCATAGCCAGAGACATCGAATAGAAAAGCTGCCCCATTGCCGCAAGCACTGTTGTTGCAGAGAACTTTGAAAAATCAGGAAGTATATAATATTTAACGCCATCTAACGCTCCCGGCATAAACATCACATAGCCTGCAATAAAAATCGAAAGAATAATCAAAACAGGCATCATTACCTTGCTGACACTTTCTATTCCCTTTTCAACACCAAGCATAACCACGATTGCGGTAACAGCTATAAATACTAAAAACCACCATACAGGTTCGCCGCTCATTGAACCTATAAAGCCTGAAAAATAATTGTTTCCTGCAAGAAGCGCCCCGTCAAACGAACAGAAACCCACAAGATACTTTATAACCCAACCGCCGATAACTGAATAATAAGGAAGTATTATTGCAGGAATTACCGCTCCTAAAACTCCGACAAAAGAAAATCTTTTATCAAGCTTTTTAAAAGCACCAATTGCGCTTGTTCCCGTTTTTCTTCCTATTGCAATTTCAGCGCACATAAGTGCAAAGCCAAAACTAACTGCCAAAACAAGATATGTAAGAAGAAAAATTCCGCCACCGTACTTTGCAGCAAGATAAGGAAAACGCCATATATTACCCAAGCCCACAGCAGAACCGGCCGCTGCAAGCACAAATCCAATTTTACCCGTAAAACTGCTCCTGTTTTTTTCAGACATAAACCTATGCCTCCCCTGGTGATAATTTAAAAAAAATTCCTCATACTGCCGCATGAGGAATTTTGGTGGGAGTAACAGGGCTCGAACCTGTGACCCTCTGCTTGTAAGGCAGATGCTCTCCCAGCTGAGCTATACTCCCGTTTTTG
>CALAUK010000198.1 GCA_937892135.1 uncultured Clostridia bacterium
CAAATTCCGGACTGATAAAATTAAGAGAGGAAATCTCAAACTACTTAGACAGAAGATTCAATTTAAAATATAATGCGGCAGACCAGATTTTAGTATCTGTCGGCGGAAGCGAGGCTATTGACCTTGCACTGCGTGCCATTATAAATCCCGGTGACGAGGTTTTAATTCCCGAACCGAGCTTTGTATGCTACAAGCCCGACACAATTTTGGCAGGCGGCGTTCCCGTAACTTTAGAGACCTATCAGGAGGATAACTTCGCCTTAACTGCCGAAACTTTAAAAAAAGCAATTACTTCTAAGACAAAGGCTCTTATTCTGCCATTTCCCAATAACCCCACGGGCGGAATTATGACAAAGAAAAACTTAGAAGAAATTGCCGAGGTTCTAGAGAACACAAATATAGTAGTAATCTCAGATGAAATCTATGCAGAGCTTACATACTCTGAAAAGCACACATCTATTGCTGAGATTCCGTCTATGTATGAAAGAACTATTATAGTAAGCGGTTTTTCAAAGGCATACGCTATGACGGGCTGGCGTTTGGGCTATGCAGTGGGCCATCCCGATATAATAAAGCAGATGACAAAAATACATCAGTATGCCATAATGAGCGCTCCGACAACAAGCCAGTATGCAGCTATCGAAGCCTTGAAAAACGGCGATGACGACATTGAAAAAATGAAGCTTGAGTATAATATGCGCAGGCGTTATATTGTAAAAGGTTTTAATGATATGGGTCTTGAGTGCTTCGAACCATTGGGTGCTTTTTATGTGTTCCCGTGCATTAAGAGCACTAACTTAAGCTCAACTGAATTTTGTGAAAAGCTTTTGTATGACCAGAAGGTCGCGGTTGTTCCGGGAAATGCTTTTGGCGAAAGCGGCGAGGGCTTTGTAAGATGCTCTTATGCATATTCAGTAGACAATATATCAGAGGCCTTAAACAGAATTGAAGCCTTTGTTAAAAAAATCAAATAAAAAAGAAGCGGCTTGACCGCTTCTTTTTTAATATCCAAAAATTTCACTTAATGAATCGTCATCTAAAATCCAGTCCTCAACATTTATAACACGAAAATCCTCTTTTGTGTCTCTTACGACTACCTTAGCAATTCCCGCATTTATAATAAGCCTTTTACACATAGCACAAGAAGAAGTTCCCGGCATAATATCACCTGTTTTAGGGTCTATACAAGCCATATAAAGCGTTGCACCAATCATATCGCGTCTTGATGCGCTTATTATAGCATTAGCCTCGGAATGCACGCTTCTGCAAAGCTCATATCTTTCGCCTCTTGGGATATTTAACTTTTCTCTCATACACATCATAAGGTCGCTGCAGTTTTTTCTGCCTCTTGGCGCACCTGCATAGCCTGTTGAAATTATTTCATCATTATTAACAATTATACTGCCGAATTTTCTTCTGAGGCACGTTCCTCTTTCTGCAACTGTCTGTGCAATATCAAGATAATAATTTGTCTTGTCCCTTCTTTCCACAAAATAACCCCCTATATTTTTATCTTACAAGGCAATCGGATCTTCCAAACCACTTATTTGCCATATCTTCCATACTTTTATCATTAAAAAATTCTTCAAGCGCACTGTCAACGGCCTTTTTTAGTCCCTCAGCCTCTTTGGGCATACAAATCGCATAAAGCTCTTCTTCGCCTATATCAAAAGATACTGTATCTTCAAGCCCGTTTAACAGAAAATACTTATATGTAAGACCGCTCATAACCACGCAGTCAACCATTTTGTCATCAAGAGCACCTAAAAGGTCAACATATTCCACGAATGTAACCAAAGAGTTTATCTTGTTTTTCTGACAAAACTTAATCGCCTCACCGCGATTTAAAGCTCCAGCCTTAAGGTTTTCTAAATCCTCTTTTTTGTATTCTTCTTTCGATACCATAACAAGCTTATCTTTTATGTAGTTTTCAGAATAAATAACATCTGCGTCCTCTACCGAAACGCTTCTGTCTAAAATAATGTCAGCCTTGTCATTTTTAAAAAACTCAGCCTTGTTATCTTCTGTAACGGGAACAAACTGAATTCTTAAATCGTTTCCGAAGATTTTTTCCTTAAGCTTTTCAGAAAGGTCTTTATCAAATCCCTGAACGCTAAAGTCTTCCGAAGCGAAGGTCATCGGCATCTGCCCGTCAAGCACAACGCCAACCCTGAAAACGCCCGATTGTTTAATTTTTTCAATATACTTGTCCTGCACGCCGGGCGCATCTGGTGCTTGCTTTTGTCCGCACCCAAAAAACATAAAACTCATCACAAGAGCCATAAAAAAAGATATAATCCTTTTCATATCATAAAGCCCCTTCTCTGTCAATAACAATAAGCTTTCCAATAATTGAAACCATACCATATCTTGCAGGGTAAACCGCATTTTCTGATATAAAGCAAGCCTCACCTGACTTATAGGTAAGCTTGACCACACAAAGCTCGTCATTAATTGCCCCTATATAATAGCCTTCGCCTGCGCCAAGCCCCGCCGTAAGCAAAAGTGAAAAAGTAGGGCTTATATCAATAACAGGCAAAATATCCGCCATATCGCGAAAATCACTAACAGGCATTTTTTCCTCAAAGGAAAGAATATCCCTGATATATTCCTCTCCGCACTTTTCGACACATTCCGAAAGCTTCTTTGTCTCTTTCGGGCCTTTTACTATTTCCTCCTGACCTAAAAGATACTCAACCGAAACTCCGAAAGTATGCGCAATTACAACTAAAATAGCATAGTCTGTTTCATAGTTTTGCTCGCCGTTCTCAAATGCGATATACTCTTCCACAAAAAGTCCTAAGTGCGCTGCCATTTTCTCTTCGGAAAATCCAAATTCTTTCCTGAGATTTTTAATTCTTTTTCTTAAATCAGACTGAATTACGCTCATTATATCTACCCCTTTTGCCTAATTTAATAATACCATTTACCAACATCTGTTGTCAACATCTTTTTGTTGACGAAAAAAAAGATATAGTGTATAATAATTACATAAACTGTTAAAAGGTGGTGGGGAAATATGGCAAAAAAATGCATAATTGTTCTGCTCATTTGCTTTTGTTCTTTTGCGCAGGTTTTCGCTTCCTCTTTGCCGCCTCTTAATATAGTCTCTTTGGAAAACAGCTCGGGTTGGGGCGCTAAATACGGGTTTGAAGATCAAAACGGAAAATTAAAAATTCCATGTGTTTATGATTATGCAGAAAACTTTTCAGAAGGCTTAGCCCTTGTTGTGAAAGGCAGAAAAGCATTTTTTATAAACACTCACGGACTTGAGGCTTTCAATTCAAAAACTTCTCCAAAGCAGTTTATATCAGGTTTTAAAGACTCTCGTGCAATTTTTTCATCAGACGGACTTTTTGGATACATAAACACAAAAGGCTATGTAGCTATCCCCTCAATTTATGAAGATGCACTAAGCTTTTCTGAGGGCAAAGCCCCTGTAAAGCTAAACGGAAAATACGGCTTTATAGACAAAAACGGAAAAACAGTTATTGATTTTAAATATGACCTTGCTTCGCCTTTTAAAGATGGCGTTGCAAGAATCAATATTGACGGAAAATATGGCTTTATAGACGAAAACGGAAACAATGTTACACCTGTCATATATGAAAGAGCGGCCTCTTTTTCAGAAGGGTTTTCTGCTGTAAGAATAGGCGGAAAATACGCCTTTATAGACAAATCAGGCTTCTTTTTAACGCCTCTTGTATATGACTGGGTATCGGATTTTGAAAACTCTATTGCAATTGTAAGCCGTGACGGGCTCTTTGGCTTTATAGACAATACGGGAGAAGAAATTGTTCCGACAGAATATGCTCATTTAGAGCGTCCTGTTGACGGATATATCATCTGCTCAGAAATTTACCGGGGAGCTGAGCTTTTCGGAGTCATGAATATAAATGAAAAAACCATACTCCCTTTTAGATATGACTCAATTACCTATCTTTCGGATGGTTTGTTTTTAGTCTGTGACGATGGTGACTTTGGCGTAATAACAAGCAAAAGAAGATATGTACTTCCTGCTAAGTATGACTCAATTATACAGGACGGAGATATACTTCTTGCCACACTAAAAGGAAAAACAACAAAGTTTAATATAAAAGACTTAAAATAAAAACTGCAGCATTTTATTTGCCGCAGTCTTTATTTTTATATGGTCTTCACCTCTAAAACCCTTGCCGGAACTCCAATATATGTCCCGGAAAGTTCTATATCCTTCACAACAGTTGCCCCTGCTCCTATCATACAATCAGAGCATACTTTCTTGTTATTAATTACAGTTGCCCCAGCGCCAACCCAAGTTCGCTTGCCCACTTCAACAGTTCCGCAAACCTTTGCTCCAACAGATATATGAGAAAAATCGTCAACGCTACAATCATGTTCAACAACACTGTTCGTATTAAGAATTACTCCTCTTCCAATCTTCGTGTTAGTGTTTACGACCGCTCCCGCCATTACAACGCTTCCGTTTCCTATTTCTGCCTCATTGGCTATAACGCTTTTGGGATGAATCAAGGAAACTACTTTAGCTCCACTTTCTTGCAAGCTTAGCTGAATTTTCTCTCGCACTCTGCTATTTCCTATTCCTACAATAAAATCACAATCTCTTAAATACTTAACATAATCACAAACTTTTCCTATTGCAGAGGAGTTTTCATTGTCATCTAAAAAGTTAACCTCTTTATATCCGTTTAATTTCGCTATATCATAAAGCACTCTTCCGTGTCCGCCACTGCCTATAATTATTAATTTTTCTTTTTGCTTTTTATCGTTGCCGTTATAAAAGCTATTTGTATCTTTCATATAAATTCCCTCTCTTTTTAAAACTGTTTTTATTGTTTTCACAACAATATACGCATCCAAGAAAAAACTCATGTTTTTTACATATTCCAAGTCGAGCTCAAAACGTTCTTCAAATGAAATTGCATTTCTCCCGCCAATCTGTGCCAATCCCGTAATGCCGGGTCTTACATTGTGGCGCATTCTTTGCTCGGGAGTATAATAGCTTAAATAGTCTACCAGTAAAGGTCTAGGTCCTACCAAAGACATATCTCCCTTTAAAACATTTACTAAAGATACCAATTCATCCAGCGAAGTAGAACGGATAAACCGTCCGTAATTATTAAGTCTCACGGAATCAGGGAGCAGTTTCCCATCTTTATCCTTTCTATTATCCATTGTTCTGAATTTTATTAAATTAAATATTTTCTCTTTTCCTGTTTTCTTTTTGATTTTCCCGGGGCGTTCTTGAATAAAAAACGGATTCCCTTTCATTGCTATTGCACCGGCAACAGTAAGCAAAATCAAAATAGGTAGCAATAAAAGTAATAAAACGAAAGACATAATAAAATCAAGCATTCGTTTGATAAAGCTCTTATACATAAAATCTCTCCTGTCAAACATTTAAGAAATTATACCGTATTGGGATAATTTTATTATACCATTGTGGGATAATAAAGTCAAGAGGTGATTTTATGCGCTTAAAAGAACTTAGAAAGGCAAAAGGAATTTCTCAACTCAAACTGGCAATGGAACTTAATACTAATCAAAACACTATCAGCAGGTACGAGACGGGAGAGCGAGAGCCGGGAATTTGTGAACTTATTAAAATTGCAGATTTTTTTAACATTTCCATTGACTACTTGCTTGAAAGAACCGATAATCCCAAACTAAACAAATAAAAACTCAGGAGAATTTAATCTCCTGAGTTTTTTTACTATCTTAAATCTTTTAATTTTTTAGGAACAATGAATACATAAGAGTCAGGGCTTGACTTCGAGAACATCAAGCGGCGAACAACTCTGTCTTCTTTTTCCCAGAAGCTTGTCTTCTCTCCGCTTCTTGATATAGACATACGGAACGGAACATCACCGTCATTAAAGAAGTCTTTCTTTAAAAGAGTAATTGTCCACAAAAGGCCGTCTTCTGTTTTCTCCTTTTTAACATCCCATTTTTCCTTTTCTTCGGGAACATAACCGTGATAAAGCCCGTATGTGCTTGTAAAAGCAAAACCTTTTTCATCAGACAATCTTACAGGTGCGTATGGGTGGAACATGAAAAACTCGGATTTTATATCAATGTTTCCGCCCTCAGACTGACAAATCTTTATAATGTATTTGTCGTCTTCTTCTGAAACCTTGATTTTTGTTTTATCATCAGCACTTCCGTCCTGATACATAAAGCTTTCCCATTTTTCATCTGCTGTATCGTAGCGATGGCTGTCTTCTCCTAAACCGAAGCAGAACGGCAATGGAAGCTTTCCTTCATTAATTCTCTTTTCAACCTCAGGGAACTCAGTTTCCAAAAGCTTTTCTAATTCTTCAATTCTCCACTTAAGCTTTTCGGGGAAGAATTTGTATTTGGCAGCTTCTGCATGGTAACCAAGTCTTCCGTCTTTTGTTGCCAAAACTTCAAGCTCACGGCTGTTTTCAATTTCCTTTTTAACTATTTCGCGCATTTCGGAAAGAACTGTTTTTGCATCTCTTAATCCAAATGCAAGCTGTCTTCTGTATAAGTAGAATCTTAAAATGTTAGCTCCGCTTTCAAACAAAATATCCAACGCTCTTGCAACATCTTTCTGCTCTTCTCCTGCACCGTCTTCGATTGGTTTAACCTTTTTAAATGCCTCAACACCCTCATGCCACAAATCGCTCATGCGCTGACAAAGCGCCAATGTATCCTCATGGGTGTGTCCCATAAGCATGGCCTCGCCCAAACGATCGCTTCCGGGCATATCGCCTTCCTCGTAAGCTTTCGGAATTGGCAAATCAACAGGCTCAAGATGAAGCGGCCAAACGGGTCCGTCTCCCATAGGAGAGTGCCACTCAAAGCATGTGTTTAGGGGATAATTATGATAACCCTCTTCAAACTGCATATAGGCTTTAACAACATCTTTTGTGTCTCTTCCCCAGTATATTCCTGCAAGATGAGCTAAAAATTCTTCTTTTGTCTTATAGAATGGTGCAAAAGCAAGCTCGCCTGCCGCCTTGCTCATAACAGACGGATAGTTTCCGAAATACCAGCAGTATAAAACACCTGAAACTTCGTTTTCGTGCATATACTTAAACTTATCATATAAAATGCCGGGTACGGGAACATAAGGAACAGTTGACACCTCGTGAGATGAGCAAACCTGAATTTTTGCAAACTGAGGGATTTTATTTCTCTTTGCCGCCTCGGCAGAACGCCTGAAAAGCGGACCGGGGCCTGTGTAAGCAAGCCAGTAGTCGCTTGCAAATTTCTTCTTGCCTTCCTGCTCAACCTCTGCGTAATCCTCAAAGTTTACCATGCTGATAATATCTTTATCGCGAGCTTCAAAATACTGATCCTGCTCATCGAAAGTGAAGTTTCTTATTGCATAGCTCCAGCTTATAAACTCTGCTTCGGGATTTACTTCTCTCATACCCTCAAGCATAGCCTTTTCGTAAAGAACAACAGCCTCTCCTCTGTTTTCTGTCTTCGCTCTACAGACTGGACAAGTATAAGGTTCACATTCAAGAGAAGCGCAAACGCATCCTGCCTCACCAATAGTTATAAGCATAAGCCCTTTAAGCTTAGGCGCAAGAGTGCAGAGCTTACGTGTTGCCTCTTTTATGTAAGCAGCTCCTGCCTCGGTCGACGGGCAGAAACCAAAAACATCATCTCCCATCTTATGACCCAAAACCTCGGGATGCTTTTTAAGAACCTCGTTTCTGGAGGATGTTGCCGGCTCTGTTCCCTCGATATACACGCCTATGCCATATCTCTCTGCGCGGTCAATAATATCATTAAGCTTTTTAATACGCTCCCCGGCGCTTTTGCCATACTTCGGATAGCCATACTCAGGAATAATCTCAGACGGCAAAATATGACGGAAATGCTCCTGAACCCAGACAGCATTAACGCCATCATGTGCCAAGCGCTCTAAAAGCTCATCGGGATAACCTTCAATATCTGCGCCAAGCTCGCCTTCTTTTCCTGTGTTGTAGTTAGGAACAAGCGGGCTTCTTGAAATTCTTGTTTTAATAACGGCTTTTCTTGAAATAGTGCCGAGAGGTAAAATGTTTCCCTCTCTTCTCTTCATTTCATCCTCGATAAAATAGATAGCTCGTCTTATACCTTCAGTATCTCCGGATTCTATAACACACATATCCTCAGAAACTGTGATATTATAGCTCTCCTTTTCCATCAAAGCATTTTTCACAGTCTTAAATGCAAAATCGCCATCCTCCATTTTATACACATCAAAAAAGCGCTCCAAATCGGCATAAGCCGTCTCTAAAAGGCCTCTCTCATCGGGAAAGTCTTTAATAATATTCTTTCCGCAAACCTTAACCTCTCCCTCGTCAGCTTCTCTTTCATTCCATCCTTTTGGCGCACATTTATGCACAGGCGAAGATAACTCGTCTGCAAAGCTAAGGCGCGGCTGCCTGGAGCTGAATGGATCCTCAAGCATTCTGTACCTCATAAAAATTTTCCCCTTCCTTTTATACCTTAATCCTCCAAAGGCGTTATGGCATTTATCTGCTCAAAATCGCCTCTTTCATTTTTTTCATAAATTTTCCCTAAATCCTCAGAAAATTTATACACTCCCAAAACCTCTTTTGTCTCATCGTCTCTCGCTTCGTAGACAAAGCTTAAATGACCATTATCATTTATAGTTTGGGTTTTTATATAGTCTGTATGGGGAGTGTCATAATAAGCAGAAAGAGAATTTGCTAAAAACTCTATTCTGTCTGCTTCCGAAAACTTATTTGCATCTCCGATATCATAAGGCTCGTACATATCAATCTTTTTGCCGAAAGAGGCTATGTCAGAACCTTCTGCACTAAAACAGATTTCCTCATTAGTTACCTGAGAAAGTGTTTTCCTAACGCTGTCTAATATCGTAGCAACAACGTGCCCCTCGCCATTATCTACGGCAAGTTTAACACTGCTCTCGTCTGAAAAATCAATATGAAGATATCCGTCGCTTGCGGTTTCAAAACGGTTTGTTGTTAAATCCCAGCCCGAAACCTCAGCGATTTTCTCCATAAGCGCAAGTCCGTCTTTTTCGCACTCTACCCGTTTTTCGGTATATGCTCCGTCATATCTTCCGATAAACACTGTAAATTCTTCTTTTTTTGCCTCAACTACTCCTGTTTCAGATGGAGGAGTTTCAGTTTTTTTGCACGCACCTGCACCTAAGCAGACCACGCACGATAGCACTGCACAAATAACTTTTTTTAAAACTGTCATTTTTCTGCCCTGCCTTTCTGTTAAAACGCTTTTAAATCCTGCATTTTTCCTTACAAAAATTATACCCTACAAAACTGCTCTTGTCAATACAAACATAAACAAAAACGCCAATACTGCGTGCATAATTTTGCCCATAAAATAAACCTTTAAGGAAAGGTCGGTTTCCTTTATTGCGTTTGCCACCTGAAGACTTACGGATAACCCTCCAAATCCTAAAATAAAACTCAAAATACACAAAAGCCAATCTCCAAAAATGGAGGAAGTCTGGCAAATTAAATTAACTCCGTTTGTCATTTCAACAACCCCGAAAATAACTGATAGAATTGCGCTGTTTCCCAAAAAGTGCTTTAAAGAGCTTAAAAAGACCGAAAATAAAACAGTGTAAGCCGAAATGTTTAAAACACTCATAAGTGCGCTTTTGACGCCCTCGCAGACAGCATCAGTAAGCCTTAAGCTGACAATATCCAGCTCTTCATTTATTCTGTTTGTTTTTTCTCTTTTAAAGGACTTGAGTATAATTCCTGTTGCAACGGAAGATAAGATATGCACTCCCCATAAAAGATAGCCTGCTTCTTTGCTTTTAAGCATCACCGCGCCAACTGAGCCTATTATAAACAAAGGCCCTGAATTATTTGTAAAACCTAAAAGCCTGTGAGCTTCATTTTTTGTTATATCGCCGTTTTTATAAAGATTTGCCGTACAAATCGCACCAACGGGATATCCCGAGACAACTCCTAAAGAAAATGCAAGCGCACCCGCTCCGCCTATGCCGAAAACAGGCCCCATCAGGCGCGAAAACGGCTTTTTTAAAATTCTTGAAAATCCTATATTGATTAAAATATTTGAGCAAATAAGAAAAACAGAAAGCGTTGGAAGTATCACATTTGCTGAGACTAAAAGCCCGTCCGCCGCTCCTTTTACAGCTTCTTCAGGGCAAAAGAGCATAAAACCTATCAAAAACACCGAAAAAGCTCCCACTATCACTCTTTTCACGACCTTCACCTCCTATATAATGAGTATGAGATGAAAACATAAATATTCACTTTGCGGCATAATACTGTATACGAGGTGATTTGATGAAAAAGGACGGCTCGGCTTTTAAAAAATTTTCCAAAGCCCTTGATATTCCAAGAGATATCCTTTTGTCCATTCCCAAAATACTTCTTACGGGAAATGAAGAAATCTATATTGAAAACTATCGGGGCATAATAAATTACAGCGAGGAAGAAATTAAAATAAACACGACCAAAATGCCAATAAAAATATCGGGTGCGAAAATGTCTATAACAGAAATAGCCCCTGACGAAATCACCGTCACGGGCAAAATAAAGTCTGTTGAATTTGTGCTTTAGAAAGGTTTGATTTTATGTTTTCAAAGCTTTTATCATACAAAAAAGGCTATGTAAGATTAAAAATTACAGGCGCTTTCACCGAAAGATTTATAAATATCTGCATGGCTCGCAGAATCAGCGTATGGGACATAGAAAAAACCGAAAAAAATGTCCTTTTCTTATCTATGTATGCAAGAGATTTTCTTAATATAAGGCCCGTCGCCAAAAAAACAAGGTGCAAGGTAAAAATCATTTCAAAGCACGGGCTTTTTGTAAGTGCGAAAAAATACAAAAAAAGAAAGCTGTTTTTTATAGGAGCGGTCGTATTTTTTTTGTTTTTGCTTGTAATGTCAAGATTTGTGTGGTACATAGAAATAGACGGCGTTGAAAAAAATGAACACGAAGCGCTTTTGATGCTTTTAAAAGAAGAGGGCGTTTCCCCCGGCGTTTTAAAATCTAAAATAGATCAACGGCAGGTAAAAGACAAAATTTTATTAAAAAGAACTGACCTTAGCTGGATATGGGTTGATTTAAAGGGCACAAAGGCACTTGTCAGCGTAACAAAGAAAACTCTTCCGCCCGAAGCTGTCAACCGCACTGACCCTTGCGATATTATCGCAGAAAAAGACGGGATAATTCTTTCTGTTACCTCTCTTTCAGGAAACCCCACAGTTAAAGAGGGAGACAGCGTTTTTGAAGGTCAGGTGCTTATAAGCAGTGTAGTCCCGAGCGAAATAATTCTTCCCCGCTACACTCACGCCGAGGGCGAAGTATGGGCAAGAACATGGTACTCTGAAGAAGCCACCTTTTCTCCCATGGTCACAAGTATAAAAAAAACAGTAAACAAAAAAGCCTATAATACCATAAGCATTTTCGGCTTTGATATAAACCTTTTCTTCAAAAAAAGTGCCCCTTTTGCGCAGTTTGAAGAAGAAAAAAAAGAAACCCCTTTTATACTTTTCGGACTTGACACAGGAATAAAGCTTAAAAAAACATATCTTCACGAGCTTAAAAACGAAACAAAAGAGCTTAATGAAGAAGAGCTTTTAGCCTACGCAGAAAACGAGCTTTTTAAAAAAATCGAGAAAAAACTATCGCCTTCAAACAAAAAAATTGCACACAATATAACTCACATAAAAAACCCTGACGGAAGCTATAAAATCTCATTAACCGCAGAATACGAAGAACAAATCGGAAAAGTGTCATACATAGACAATCCCCTTGTGCCGCAAGAGGAAAATTTATGATACTTTTTTATCAAAAACAGTTGATACTTTTTTAAAAATAATATATAATAAAATCAGT
>CALAUK010000199.1 GCA_937892135.1 uncultured Clostridia bacterium
CTAAAGCTCACAAAAAAGGGCGGAAGGCTTGACTTCCGCCCGATTTTTTTGTATAATAATTTAATATGACTGGTGGGATACAGATGTATGATTTAATTATAAAAAATGCAAATATTATTGACGGCTCGGGAGATGAGATGTTTTTATCTTCTGTTGCGGTTGAAGATGGCAGAATTGCCCGAATTGATGAAAATATAACAGGTGATGCAAAGCGTGTTATTGATGCAAAGGGGCACATTTTATGCCCCGGCTTTATTGATGCTCACGGACATTCTGATTTTACTTTGTTTAAAAATAACCGTGGCGAGAGCAAAATCCGCCAGGGCATAACAACAGAGGTTACAGGTAACTGCGGTTTTACGGCAGGACCTATAACTCCTGAGCACGAGGACGATTTGGTTTTCTATCTTGCAAACACTATCGTTTTATCTGATGAGCTTCGAGCTAACTGGAAGTGGAAAACACAAAACGAGTTTTTGGAATACTGCGCTCGTGACGGGCTTAGCTTTAATGTTGTTCCGCTTGTCGGTCAGGGTATGATTCATGTCGGCACTATCGGGTTTTTAAACAAAATGCCTGATGAAAATGAACTTGAAAAAATGAAGACTATGCTTAAAAAAGAGCTAGATAATGGCTTTTTCGGCATGAGCATGGCTTTTGAATATGAACCCGGAAACTACATAAAGGATGAAGAAGTTTATGAAATGTGTAAGGTGTTAAAGGATTATGACGCGGTTTACACAATTCATATGAAAAATGAGGGCGAAAATCTTATAGACTGCGTTAAGCACGCGATTTCAATCTGCAAAAATTCGGGCTGCCGTGTTGAGATTTCTCACCTTAAGGCAAGATATATTGCAAACTGGGGCAAGACAAAAGAGGCTCTTTCTTTAATCGAAAACGCCAAAAAAGAGGGGCTTGATATTTCGTTTGATGTTTACCCGTATGCAGCATACGGAAGCGGCCTTATTGACCTTATTCCGCCGTGGGTTAAAAAAGACGGACCGAGAATTATGTGCGAGAGGCTTCGTGATAAGGAATTAAGAGAAAAAGCGCTTTATGATATGGAGCACGGCATAGAAGGCTTCGACTCTATTATGAAGGGCGAGGGCTGGGAAGATTTAGTTCAGATAGCGTCACTTAAGACGGCTAAAAACAAAAAGTACGAAGGAATGGTTATTGGCGAAATCGCAAAGGACAGGGGAGTTACTCCTTATGAGGCAGTGGTAGACCTTATGGTTGACGAGGACGCTTCAATAAAGTGCGTTTGGTTTGCGATGAACGAAGATGAGCTTCGTGATATCATGCGCCATCCCGATGCAATTTTCGGAACTGACGGAAGAGCGTGCGCAACCTATGGCGAGCTATCAGAGGGCGCGGTGCATCCGAGATACTACGGAACTTATCCGAGGATTCTTGGAAAATATGTCAGAGAAGAAAAGCTGCTTTCCGCCGAGGAGGCAATTTATAAATCGACTTATGCGGTCGCAAAAAGGTTTAAAATTAAAGACCGTGGCTTAGTAAAAGAGGGGTATTTTGCAGACCTTGTTTTATATTCTCCCGAGGAGATTAAAGAAACAAACTCGTTTAAAAATCCGCACAGCTATCCTGACGGAATTGATTTTGTTATGGTAAACGGAAAAATCGTTATAGAAAACGGCGAGCATACAGGAGTTTTGCCGGGAATAATTTTAAGAAAAGAGAATTAAAATGACTAATCTTCATATAATTGGACTTTTGCTAACTTTATTGGTTGTTTTAGCGCTTAGCATATATTCGGGAAAGG
>CALAUK010000200.1 GCA_937892135.1 uncultured Clostridia bacterium
ATGTTCTGTTAGTTGTTTCTTCTGTATGATGCACTTTAAACATATAATCACTTCCTCAAATAATATTATAAATGCAAAAAGCATTTTTATAAATACCTATTTATGCAATTTTATTATATGAGCAAAATGCGCTTGACACGTTTGTGAAAAAGCGATATAATTTTATACATACTATTTTGATAAGGAGAATTCCAAGCAATGAAAACAAAAAGAATTTTGTCAATCCTTATAGCAGTATTAATTCTGCTAACTCAAACAACTTTTGCAAAAGATTATTCAGACTATCCTCAGAGATTCTGGGATGTATCAAAAGATCATTGGGCATATGAATACATCTCTGAACTAGCTGATAAGAATGTTATTTCGGGATACACAGATGGTAGTTTTAAACCCGAAAAAACTGTATCAAGAGCTGAATGGTCTAAAATGTTAGTAGTAGCAAGCGGCAAACAGCCTGTTACCTTAGACAATAATAAGTCTTATGCAGTAGATTATAATTCTAATGATTGGTATTATGGCTATATTAATTCTGTTGTTAGTTATATGAATTTTTATAATGATGGTGGGAATTATTATTTTAAACCTAATCAGTCTGCATCAAGAGAAGATGTTACAGTTAGTCTTGTTAAATTAAAAGGTTATAGTGTAGATAATGTAGATTATTCTTATATTTCCAAGTTTAAGGATTCTAATAGTATTTCTAATGAATTAAAGAAATATATAGCTGTAGCTATAGAAAAGGAATTAATTTCAGGTTATGAAGATAATACTTTTAGAGGTCAAGATACATTAACAAGAGCAGAAGCAGCTACTTTGCTTTGTAGAGCTTTTCAGTTAGGAAATGATAATAAAACTACAAACTCTGATAGTGTTTATTTAGATGGTTCTAATGTTAATTCAAATGTAAATAATGAAACTAATAAAGAAGAATCTAAGAATGATTCTAATGGTGATTCGAGTGATTCTGAGAATAGTTCAGGAAATGCAATTAATAATAATTCTTCTGATACTTCTAAAAATGAAGAAAATAACGTAGAAACACCTGAAGACATTGAAGACGATAAAAAGGAAGAAACTTCACTTTATTCACATAAAATTGAAACTTTAGCAAAAGCAAATACTCAATATAGACTTTATACTATGAATGAAGATGATTTATATTATATTGAAGAAGATTCTATTTATAAAGTTGATACAATCACGAGAGATAAAGAAAAGATAATTGATTTTAAAGATATTAATGTAAATTATAATGGAAAGACATATACGGCGTCTACTATCAAAAGTCTTTTTTACGATAATGAACATGATACTTTAGCGGTTTATGGAGATTTTGAAAATGAAACGGTATTTGGAACTTCTTCCGGAATTTATGCAAGAGCTGTAAGTATTCCCGATTGTGAATATTTAGAAATAGAGAAATCAATGTCTGATTATCCTCATATTCTCGGAGTTACGTCTAATGGTTATGTAATAGACCAATATGGAATTAGAATTATAAAAGATAATTTAGTTAATACGTTAATTAGTTGTCATTCTATAGATTATTGTGAAACTGAAGAAGGTTTATATTTTATTAATCCTGGAAAAGTAACTTATTATGATTTTAATGATTCAAAAGTATTACATGCTTATAGTAACGTCACATCTACAGGTATTAATGAAGAGAATATAATATTTATTGGAAATAATTATTTTGTCTATATAAATGAAGAAACTAAAGAATTTTCAACAAAAGATATAACTGTAAAAGATAATATGTCATTAAATACAAATTATTTTGAAACATTATGTTTTATTAATTCTAATAATGATATTATTGTTTATGATAAAATAAATGGTTCTTTTAGAATTATTTCTGAAAATAATTAATAAAGAAGTTTTAAAAAGCAAAATAAATTTGTGTCAATGGAAATAAAAAAGCATCGACTTTCGTCGATGCTTTTTTGGTCGGGATAACAGGATGCGCCTTGCGTTGCAATCCGCCCTGCTTGTCGACCGTGAGCCTTGCTCACAGTACCCGCCTTCGCACCGCGTTCGCTAAAAACTTGTCACTGGCAAGTTTTCTTCACGCTCCGCGCCTTCTTAAGCTTCAAATCCCGTTGCCCCGCCTAAACAAAAAAAGCACCGCAAAAACGGTGCTTCTTTTTGGTCGGGATAACAGGATTTGAACCTGCGGCCTCTTCGTCCCGAACGAAGCGCGCTACCAAACTGCGCCATATCCCGAAATTCTTCCGTTTGAGCAAAACTCAAACGGAAAATTTTTTACTCCGCAAAATTCTTTTCAACAAGGTCTACCAAAGCATCAACTGCTTCTTTCTCGTCGATTCCGTCAGCAATAACATTGATTGCTGTTCCTCTTGTGATACCTAAAGATAAAACGCCAAGCAAGCTCTTTGCATTTATCTTTCTTTCCTCTTTTTCAATCCAGATACTTGATTTAAACTCGTTTGCTTTCTGAATAAAGAAAGTTGCAGGTCTTGCATGAAGACCAACCTGGTTCTGAAGAACTACTTCTTTAGAATACATTTCTAAAACTCCTCTCAAAATCTCAATATAAGTAAATTCCGATTAATTTTTAAGACACTAACTTGCTATATCACTATACTAAAAATTTTCATTTTAGTCAAGCCTATTTTCAGTTTTGTAAAAATTTTCTACTTTATTACCTAAAAAAACATTATATACGGACTGCAATTTTATTTATATTTTCGGCTTTGAACTTTTTAAACTCGCCCGCATCTAAGCTATCTCGTATCTTTTGCATAAGATTATTGTAAAAATACAGATTGTGCAAAACACATAACCTCTGCGCAAGCATTTCCTTTGCCTTAAACAGATGTCTTATATATGCTCTCGAATAATTCATGCACGCCTCACAGCCACAGCCCTCTTCTATTGGCCTTGTGTCTGTTTCGTATTTAACATTCATAAGATTCATAATCCCATCCATGGTAAACACATGCCCGTGACGTGCATTACGGCTCGGCATTACACAATCAAAAAAGTCTACTCCTCGGTCAACCGCCTCGATTATATTTGCAGGAGTTCCAACTCCCATAAGGTATCTTGGCTTATCCTTTGGCATAAACGGCTCTACCTGCTCAATTATATGATACATCTCCTCGTGAGATTCACCAACTGCAAGTCCGCCTATTGCATAACCATCTAAATTAAGCTCCGCAATTTCTGCCATATGCTCTTTTCTTATATCATCAAAGGTTGCGCCCTGATTTATTCCGAAAAGCATCTGATTTTTATTTATTGTTCTTTCCATGGAATTAAGCTTTTCCATCTCTGCCTTGCACCTTTTAAGCCATCTTGCTGTTCTCGCAGCAGAACGCCTTGTATAGTCATAAGTTGCAGGGTTTTCCACACATTCGTCAAACGCCATAGCAATAGTCGATGCTAAATTTGACTGAATTCTCATGCTCTCCTCGGGTCCCATAAATATCTTTCGTCCGTCAATATGCGACGAAAAATATACTCCCTCTTCTTCAATCTTACGAAGTGACGATAAGGAAAACACCTGAAAACCGCCACTGTCGGTCAGAATCGGTCTGTCCCAGTTCATCATTTTATGAAGTCCGCCAAGCTTATGCACTATTTCATCTCCCGGACGAAGATGCAAATGATATGTGTTTGAAAGCTCAACCTGACAGCCTATCTTCTTTAAATCTACTGTTGACACCCCACCCTTTATCGCCGCAATCGTGCCGACATTCATAAACACGGGTGTCTGTATTGTTCCGTGAACTGTTTTAAACTCTCCGCGCCTTGCTTTTCCCTCTGTCTTTTTTAATGTAAACATCTGCTCCTCCAAAATCCTTACGAAATAAACATCGCATCGCCGAAGCTGAAAAATCTGTATTTCTCTTCTACTGCTGTTTTATATGCATTCATAATATTTTCTTTTCCCGCAAAAGCGCTGACAAGCATTATAAGCGTTGATTCGGGCAAATGAAAATTCGTTATAAGTGCATCAACACACTTAAACTTGTATCCGGGGTATATGAAAATATCCGTCCACCCCGTTTTTGTTGTCATAAATCCGTTTTCATCAGAAACAGTTTCAACAACTCTGTTTGATGTAGTTCCCACGCAGATAACTCTTTTGCCGTTTTTCTTTGCATCATTTATTTTATTTACGGCATCTTCTTCTATAACATAAAATTCAGAATGCATTTTGTGGTCAGCTATGTCATCTGCCTTAACGGGCCTGAAAGTTCCAAGCCCCACATGGAGAGTAACATACGCAATCTTTACTCCCTTTTTTTCTATTCTTTCCAAAAGCTCCTTTGTAAAATGCAGTCCCGCTGTGGGCGCTGCCGCAGAGCCCTCGTGCTTTGAATAAACAGTCTGATATCTTTCTTTATCTTCAAGCTTTTCAGTTATATAAGGAGGCAGCGGCATCTGCCCTAGCTTATCTAAAATTTCTTCAAAAACTCCGTCATAATAAAACTTTACCAAGCGGTTTCCGTCATTTACCACCTCAAGCACTTCTGCCTTTAAAAGCCCCTCGCCAAATTCAAAAACCACTCCCGGCTTTGCCTTGCGCCCGGGCTTTAAAATAACCTCCCAGACATCTAATGACCTTTTGTTTAAAAGCAAAAACTCAATAGCGCCGTGACTTCCCTCTTTTCTTCCGTAAAGCCTTGCAGGGATAACTCTTGTGTTGTTTAAAACAAGGCAGTCTCCCTCTTCTAAAAAGTCTTCAATTTCTCTAAATATGTGATGCTTTATTTCGCCTGTGTTTTTATCAACACACATAAGCTTTGATGCTGACCTGTCAGAAAGAGGAACCTGTGCAATAAGCTCCTGGGGCAAGTCATAATAAAACTCGTTTCTTTTCAAATAAATTCCCCCAAAGTATTAATACTCTTCTACTGTAACTCCTGTGAAATAGAATTTAATAATTTCATCATACATAAAGCCTTCTTTTGCCATTCCCCACGCGCCGTACTGGCTCATACCAACGCCGTGACCGTTACCTCTTCCGTCAAACACGAAAGTATCACTTTGCACATCGGAGTCAGGCAAATAAATGGCTGTACTTAAGCTTGAGCCTAAAACAGTGGCCTTATTAGGAAGCTTTATTATGCCGTCTTTTGAAAGAACAAATGCATTTTTTAAATCTACCTCACCTACGCCGTCCTTTGAAAGAACAAACGCCGTGGCCTTTTCTTCCTCACCGCTGCCGGTTACATAATAATACTGACTTCTTAAGTTAAAAAAGCTTCTGCACTTATCAAATGTAAGCGTATATTCTCCGTTTGTTCCTATTATGGCAAGCTTTCTTACTCTTAAATCTTCGCCTCGGTCTTTAACTTTAACGCCCGTCACATTTCCTATGTTAACACCCGCCGCTTTAAGCTTTTTTTCAATTTCCGCGCTGGTGTATGTCACCTGCCATATATCTGATTTAATATTTTCAACGTCTTCATAAATATCGTCTACGCTCTTTAAATAGTCAAGGCCTGCTCCTCCGCCCCATGCAGAGTACACATCAGCAGTTTTTCCTCCACTCATGGAGTAGAAAAAGGTTTCTGCAAGCTTTCCTTTATATTTTACTACCATTCCCGATGTTTCGTGCGCCGCACGGTATGTAGACTCAGTTTCTCTTGAAACTCCGTTATATGCCTGAGTTCTGGTGTCATCAGTCACATCAACTCCATAGCTTTTGTAGGCAGTTCTCGTTAAAGCATAGGTTCTTGCAATAACCGCCTGAGCCTTAAGCGCCTCAATATGCCATGTTGCATACATTTCACTACCGACAACCGATGCAAGATAATCGTCTAAATCAACTAAATTTATAACAGAAACCGCCTTTGAATAGGTTCTGTCCGCCATAATAGCGCCTCTGTATTCGCCTTTTCCCGAAACGGTTATGTTAGTATTGTTAAGGCCCTCAACACAAAAGGCATCGCTTTCATTTCTGAAAACAAATGTATCTTTTCCCATAATGGCAAAAACCGCTTTTGTGTCCATATATGTCAGCACAAAATCAATTCCCGAAAGCTCTTTAAAACCCGGTATGTAGCTTTGCGCCTCCTCGTTCGAGGAGAAAAGCCCCGAAAGCACATAAAACTTTCCGTTTATATATCCCGTATGGGCATATATGTTTAAAGAAACAAGTCTTCTTGCCTCGGTTAAGGCAGCTTCAAAGCTTTCATACTCGTTTGCGCTTATAAGATACACTCCGCCGCCCTGCTCTGCATACAAAGTATCAGACGGCACTTCGGAAAGCTTAATAAACTCGCTGTCACGAGCAAAGCCCACCGAAAAGCCCGATGGGCACGATGCATTAAACGAATAAACTGCATCCTCTCCAAAGCGCAGACCTACTCTTATATTGTCTGCCGCACTTACGCCGACTTTAACCACTACCGAAAAAACAAGCGAAAGAAAAACGGCAGATAAGATTTTTGTAATTTTATTAAATCTCAAAATCACCACATCATTTCCTGTTACATCTCTTTAAGAGTTTTTATAATACCCTTGCAAATAGCCTCCGCAGCTTTCTTCTGAAGCTCCTCGTCCATAAGCTTTTCTCTGTCTCCCTCGTTTGTGATAAACGCATTTTCAACTATTACAGACGGCATATTTGCCTTTCTTA
>CALAUK010000201.1 GCA_937892135.1 uncultured Clostridia bacterium
TAAGTCATAAGTACATAGTCAGAAACCCAAACGGGAAGCTTTTCGCCATTTACGGGATTTATTGCACTAACGCCTTTAATGCATACGCCTGTCTTATCTTTTGCAAGCTCTGTTCTTTCAAACTCACTTTTCTTGGAAGCTTCTTTTCTGTAATTTATAATCTCATCAAAGTTTTCGATTTTCTCCTGCCACTTATCAATATAAGGATGCTCGGGAGAAACAACAACGTATGTTGCGCCGAAAAGTGTGTCAGCGCGGGTTGTGTACACGATAAGCTCATCGTCTGTATTGTCTATCTTAAACTTAACCTCAGCACCCTCACTTCTTCCAATCCAGTTCTTCTGCTGAGTCTTAACCTTTTCAATAAAATCAACTTCATCAAGGTCATCAATCAAACGCTGAGCATACTCAGTGATTTTAAGCATCCACTGGCTCTTTCTCTTCTGAACAACCTCGCTTCCGCATCTTTCGCAAACGCCATCAACAACCTCTTCATTGGACAATCCAACCTTACAGCTTGTGCACCAGTTAATAGGCATCTCCTGCTTGTAAGCAAGGCCTTTTTTGAAAAGCTGTAAGAATATCCACTGTGTCCAGTGATAATAATCCGAGTCTGTTGTGTTAATCTCTTTAGACCAGTCAAAAGAAAAACCAAGTCTTTGAAGCTGCTCTTTAAAATGACCAACATTGTCTGCTGTAACCTTTTTGGGATGAATATGATTTTTCATCGCAAAGTTTTCTGTTGGCAAACCAAAAGCGTCCCAACCCATAGGATATAAAACGTTATATCCCTGAAGTCTTCTTTTTCTTGAAATTATATCAAGCGCAGTATAACCTCTGGGGTGACCAACGTGCAAGCCGTGACCTGACGGATAAGGAAACTCCACAAGTCCGTAAAACTTAGGCTTTGTTAAGTCATTTGAACACTTAAAGGTTTCTTCCTCGTACCACTTTTTTTGCCATTTCTTTTCGATTTCATCAAAATTATATTTCATAAGATTATTCATCCTCCTCTATATCAAGCTCTTTTCCTGTAAGCTTCGGTGCATCAGACCAAAGACGTTCAATGTCATAAAATTCACGGGTTTCGTCAAGAAAAACGTGGCAAACAACATCAGAAAAGTCTAATAAAACCCAGACTCCGCCGTTATACCCTTCCTCGTGAGCAAGAGTGTACCCTGCTTCTGTCATCTTTTCTTCAATCTCATCAGCAATTGCCTTAACCTGATTCGAAGAAGAACCGCTTCCTATTACAAAATAGTCAGTAATACTTGTCAGTTTGCCAATCTCAAGCGCAACTACATTTTTTGCCTTTTTATCGTCAAAGCATTTAGCCGCAAGCTTAACTTTGTTTAAAATCTCCATAACGTTCCTCCGTATTAGCCGAGGGGAGCAGAACCCCCTGAGCCTTATTTAAACATAACATATATATAATACAAGAATTTTCCCGATTTTTCAAGTGTTTTAAGAATTTTTTTCCAAAATTTCTGATAATACAGAATTTCTCGCCGCAACAGTGTCAGGATGAAGAAGCTTTCTTCTTCCCAGAATGTGCTTTATAGATAAGTCAAGCCCCATATAAACTGCCTTATCAAGATCCTTTTCACATAAAATCTGAAGCTCAAAAAGGCCATCAAACGGGCGATTTTTTCTGTTTGGCTCAATCATATCCGATATATAAATTATCTTTTCAAGCTTTGTCATATTTTCTTTTCCTGTTGCGTGGCACCTTATTGCAGAGATAATTTCTTCATCATCTATTCCATATTCTGTTTTTGCAAGATGCGCTCCAAGATACTGATGCACAACAGCATAGTTCTTTAATGAAACTTCATCTAAAACTATATTGTTCTTTTTGCAAAGCTCATACCCGTCCTCAGGTGAAATCCATTTTGCCGAATCGTGCAAAATTCCTGCAAGGCGCGCCTTTTCTTCGTCTGCACCGAATGTTTTAGAGAGGCGCACAGCAGTTTCCATAACGCCGATACTGTGCAAAAATCTTGACGGCTCAAGCTTTTTTTTAAGATCTTCTATAATCTTTTCAAACTCCATTTTCACATCTCCGCATCTTTATAAAGGTTGTTTTTTTCTATATAATCTTTAACCTTATCAGAAACAAAATCTCCTATATCCTCGCCCATAGAAAGCATCTCTCTTATTTTGCTTGATGAAATCTCCATTTCGCTAACATCAACAAGGCTAATATCTGCACCGTATTTTTCTTTAAGAAACTTAATTTTATCTAAAATACCTGTTTCATAACCGCCTCTTTTCAAAACGGCAAATGGGCAAATAGTTAAAAGCTTTTCGGCATTATACCAGCTTTCTATGTAGTCTAATGAATCTTCTCCTAAGATAAACACAAACTCATCTTCCGGAAACTCATTTTTAAAATGCTCTATTGTTTCAACGCTGTAGCTTCTTGTTTTTTTGTTTATCTCATAATCAGAAACACAAAGCCCCTCCTCGCCCGAAATTGCAAGCTTAATCATATTAAGCCTGTGCTCATTGTTTGTTCTTACTGAAGTCTTGTGTGGCGGATTGCCCGCAGGAATATAAACCACCTTAGAAAGTCCAAGCTGATTTTTAGAAGATATTCCAAGGTGCAGATGACCGTTATGAATCGGGTCAAAAGTACCGCCGAGCAAGCCAATCTTTGCCATAAAGCTCTCCTATCTTGGTAGTTCTATTGTCTTTTTGTTTTTAGACTCTTTGTATAAAACAATCTTAGAGCCTATTGCAGAAACCGGCTCCGCTCCCGTAAGAGAACAAAGCTCATTTAAAGTCTCTCTCGAGTCCATAAAAGCAGTGTCTAAAATATGAATCTTGATAAGCTCTCTTGCCTCAAGAGCATTTTCAATTTCTGTTGCCATATTTTCATTAAGTCCGCCCTTTCCAATCTGGAAAATAGGCTCTATTTTATTTGCAAGCTTTCTTAAATAAGCTCTCTGTTTACTTGTTATCATATTAAATCCCCCTCTAACTTAGAAAACAAAGTCAAACTCCAAATCGTACATACGAACAGTGTCTCCCTCTTTGATGCCTGCATTTTCTAAAGCCTCAATAACACCCTTGTTTCGAAGTGTACGCTGGAAATAATTAAACGATTCATCATCTGACATATTAGTTGACAAAACAAGATTTTCAACCCATGTTCCCTCAACAACATAGGCTTCATTTTCGCGTCTTACTGTAAACAACGGTAAATCCTCAATCTCTTCAAGCACCGGATCAGGCTCAAAGTTTTCTGTAACCGGAATTGTTTTAAGCATAGACGCAACATAGTTCATAAGCTCGTTTACGCCCTTTCTCGTAGCAGCAGAAATTTCAAACACCTCAATACCTCTGTTTTTCATTTCAACAAGAAAATCCTCGTAAAGCTTATTATCGGTTAAAATATCTGTTTTGTTTGCCGCAACAATCTGAGGTCTTGTTGCCAAAACTTCATTATAATTAAATAATTCTTTGTTTATAGTATCAAAATCTTCGATTGGGTTTCTTCCCTCAATGCCCGAAACATCAACAATATGAATTAAAAGCCTTGTTCTTTCAACGTGCCTTAAAAACTCGTGTCCAAGACCTACGCCCTCGCTTGCACCCTCAATAAGACCGGGGATGTCCGCTATAACAAAGCTTCCGTCAGAGCCAAGATTTTTAAGCTCAACAACGCCTAAATTAGGCTCAAGAGTTGTAAAGTGATAGTTTGCAATTTTAGGCTTTGCAGAAGTTACACTTGCAAGCAAGGTAGACTTTCCGACATTTGGAAAACCTAAAAGACCTACGTCAGCTATAAGCTTAAGCTCAAGCTTTAACTCTCTTTCCTCGCCCTTTATTCCCGGCTTTGCAAACCTTGGAATCTGCCTTGTTGCAGTTGCAAAATGGGTGTTTCCCCAACCGCCGTTTCCGCCTTTAAACAAAACAGTGCGCTCATTAGGAGGCGTCATATCGGCTAAAAGTCTGTTAGTCTCTGCATCTCTTATTAATGTTCCTGCGGGTACTTTTATAATAAGGTCTTTTCCGTCTTTTCCAAAGCATCTTGCACTTCCGCCGTCTTCGCCGTTTTCAGCAACATATTTTCTTTTAAATCTGAAATCAACCAAGGTCGACACTGAGCTGTCAACCTCAAAAACTATGCTTCCGCCCTTTCCACCGTCTCCTCCGTCAGGTCCGCCTGCGGCAACATATTTTTCTCTGTGAAAGGAAACTGCGCCGTTTCCGCCATTTCCTGCTTTAACAAAAATTTTTGCTGTATCAAAAAACATATCGTATTCCTCGCTTATTTTTTCCTTTAGTTTTATATTAACCTTTTTTGCCTGTTAAATTCCTGCCTGAAAGCTTTTGTTTGAGGCAGATAAATCTACCGTAAACAAAAACTCTCAGACTAAAAATCTGAGAGTCTCATTAATTATAGAGAATATACGCTGCACTGCTTCTTGTCTCTGCCTTTTCTTTCGAACTTAACCTTTCCGTCAATCAAAGCAAATAAAGTATCGTCACTTCCGATAGCAACGTTGTTACCGGGGTGAATTTTTGTGCCACGCTGTCTTACCAAAATGTTACCGGCTGTAACAAACTGACCGTCTGCTCTCTTCACACCTAATCTTTTGGATTCACTATCACGACCATTCTTGGTCGAACCCATACCTTTCTTATGTGCCATGTATTAACACCTCTGCTTTCATACCAAAATTAATAAACAAGATTAACCATTAATCTTTTCAATCTGAACTTTTGTGTAGGGCTGTCTGTGACCCTGCTTTTTGCGGTAGTTCTTCTTAGCCTTGAACTTGAAAACAATAACCTTCTTGTCCTTACCCTGCTTAAGAACCTTAGCTGTTACGCTAGCGCCCTCAACAACGGGATTGCCGGCTTTAAACTCATCACCGCCGATAGCTAATACCTTATCAAAAGTATAGCTTCCGTCAACTTCAACGTCAAGCTTTTCAACAAAAAGAACGTCACCTTCTGCTACTTTGTACTGCTTGCCGCCTGTTTCGATAATTGCGTACATAATTGCACCTCCTTATAAATGAAGTCACGCTAATTCCGGCGCTGACCAGATTCTGGGCAGACTTAATAAGCCGTTCTTATGCGGTTACTAAACTATGATACCATAAAGTGCTTTACTTGTCAACACTTTTTTTAAATTTTTTAGGCTAATCCTGCCTCTTTTTTAAGAATTTCTGCTTTATCTGTCATTTCCCACGGAAGAGAGATATCTTCTCTTCCCATGTGACCGTATGCAGCGGTCTGCTTGTAAATAGGCTTTCTTAAATCAAGCTTATTGATAATCGCTGTCGGACGAAGGTCAAAATGCTTTTCTACAAGCTCTGCAATCTTGCTTTCGGGAATTTTTGCAGTTCCGAATGTTTCAACCAAAACAGAAACGGGTTTTGCAACACCGATAGCATAAGCAATCTGAATTTCGCATTTATCAGCAAGACCTGCTTTAACGATATTCTTTGCAACATATCTTGCCGCATAAGCTGCACTTCTGTCAACCTTAGTCGGGTCTTTTCCTGAGAAAGCACCGCCGCCGTGTCTTCCAACACCGCCGTAGGTATCAACAATAATCTTTCTTCCTGTATGACCTGAATCTCCCTGAGGTCCGCCGATAACAAAACGGCCTGTGGGGTTAATATAAAACTTTGTGTTTTCATCAACAAGCTCTTCGGGAAGAGTTGGTTTTATAACGTTTTCAATTATATCTTTTCTGATTGTTTCAAGGTCTGTCTTTTCATCGTGCTGGCTTGAAACAACAACAGTATCAATTCTTACAGGTGTATCGCCATCATACTCAACGGTAACCTGAGTTTTTCCGTCAGGACGAAGATATGATAAAGTACCGTTCTTTCTTACTTCTGTAAGCTTTAATGCCATTTTATGAGCATAATAAATAGGCATAGGCATTAAAACCTCTGTTTCGTTACAAGCGTAACCAAACATCATTCCCTGGTCGCCTGCACCATTTTCAAAATTCATCTCCCCTGCTTTTGTTTCAAGAGAGTTATCAACACCTAAAGCAATATCTTCTGACTGCTTGTCTAGCGCAGTTAAAACACCGCAGGTATCGCAGTCAAAGCCATACTTTGCTCTGTCATAGCCTGTCTCTCTTATTGTTTCTCTTACGATTGTCTGCACATCAAAATCTGCTGTTGTGCTGATTTCGCCAACTACAACAACAAGACCTGTTGTAACTGTAACCTCACAGGCAACTCTCGCCATAGGGTCTTTTGAAAGTATATCATCTAATATAGCATCTGAAATAAGGTCGCTTATTTTATCCGGATGCCCTTCTGTAACTGATTCGGAAGTAAATAATCTTCTCATATCACTACCTCTTTTCTCCTTAAGTATTATAAATACACATCATACCAATTCATTATACCGCAAATTAACCCAAAAATCAACACCCAAAAATATATTTTAATATTTCTGTGCTATTTTACTAATTTTCCGCTTTTTTTCCTTGACAAACTTAACTTTTATATGGTATACTAACCTTCGTTATAGATAAGGAGGAGTACCCAAGAGGCTGAAGGGTCTGGCTTCGAACACCAGTAGGTCGGTAGCACCGGCGCAAGGGTTCAAATCCCTTCTCCTCCGCCAA
>CALAUK010000202.1 GCA_937892135.1 uncultured Clostridia bacterium
GCCTGCCGCTATACACATCAAGAATAGGTTTGCGGGCATCGGCGAAAAGTCCGCTGTGCGGCAAAAAGCTGACATTGCGCGAGCTTCGCAATGCGCAGTTTATATCAATAGGAGAGGACAACGCCCTGCACAGACGGCTTCTGGACGCGTGTGAGAAAGCAGGGTTTGTGCCGAATATAGTTGTTCAGAGCAATGACCTTACCTGCAACAGAAAGTTTGTGGAATCGGGTGTGGGAATAGGCATATCACGCATTGAAGAGGCGGAGAGGGCTCCGAACTCAAAAACCTGCATCTTAAACGTAACGGATTTTCGTGAAACACAGATTATCTGTGCATATTTCAAAAAAGCGAGTGCGTATGGAAACATCGCGCATTTTCTTGAATATCTTAAAAAGGAATAATTACAAAGGGGCTGTCTCACTAAAAAAGTGAGGCAGTCCTAATTTTCTGCACACAAAAAGCCGCCAAAGTATAGAAACTTAGCGGCTTTTGTGGTATAATGAATTATGTTCAGTAAATCAAAAATACTAGTTGATTATACAACAAAAACAAGAGATTTTCAACTGGTTTTCCCAATTAATTTTGAAATTAATATTCCGGCAGATGATTCGGTACGCTTGCTAAGCAATGTATTGGAGGAATTGGACTACACAGAGTTGTATGGAGCGTATTCTCGTAAAGAGAAAATTTCTGCAGTGTCGCCGAAGAATCTTTTTAAAATTCTTGTGTATGCATATATGAACAACATATATTCATCAAGGCAAATTGAACTTGCGTGCAAGAGAGATATTAATTTTATGTATCTTTTGGAAGGTGCAAAAGCACCCGACCACAACACAATAGCACGGTTCAGAAGCTCAAGGCTTAAAGAGGTTGTAGAAAGTTTGTTTAATCAGGTTGTGCATATGCTTAAAGGTTACGGAGAGTTATCCTGTGAAAACCTTTTTGTGGATGGAACAAAGATAGAAGCAAATGCAAATAAATATACTTTTGTATGGAAAAAATCCATATTGAAGCATCAGGTAAAATTGCAAGATAAAATGCACAAAGAATTGCCCGGACTTCTTGCTAAATATGAATTTAAAATGTATCTGGCAGAGGGAATCAATGCTAAACGATTAAAAAAATTTATTGGTAAGTTAGATAAAATCAAAGCAAATTCGAACATTGAATTTTCCAATGGCAAAGGGAAACACAAAACAGATTTCCAAAGAGATTATGAACTTCTTTCGGATTGGTATGAACGCGAGAAAAAGTATGAATATTATCTTCGTAGAATGAAAGACAGAAACAGTCTTTCAAAAACTGATGAAAGTGCAACATTTATGCACCTTAAAGAAGATCATATGAGAAACTCTCAACTTAAACCTGCATACAATGTTCAAATTGCAGTTGATGCGGAATACATAGTGGCTACGGAAATATTTAATGATAGAACAGATGTCAATACATTTGTGCCTTTTATGGAAAAGATAAAAAATCAACTTGGTTTTAAATATATGTATCCGACTGCAGATGCAGGGTATGAAAGCGAAGAAAACTATACATATTTTGAAAACAACGCGCAAAAGCCTTGCATTAAGCCTGCTAATTATGAACAGACAAAAACAAGGAAGTACAAGAACGACATAGGTAGAGCAGAGAATATGCAATATGATGAAAAATCAGATATATACATCTGTCATTACGGAAGAAAACTTGTTAATGTCGGTATGAGAAAATCCAAAACATCAAGTGGATACATATCAGAAAAAACAATGTACCACTGCGAAAGCTGTAAGGGATGCCCTCACAAGGCACAGTGCATAAAACATAATGCCAGGTGCAATACACCGCTTGAAGAAAGAACCAAGCGATTTGAATTATCCAAAACATTTAAAAAGCAAAGAGAAAAAATGTTTCAAAGAATCAATACAAAACAAGGAATATTACTTAGGATAAATCGTTCAATACAGGTTGAAGGTGCCTTTGGAGTACTAAAAGAAGATATGGGATTTCGAAGATTTCTGACAAGGGGAACACCCAATGTGCGAACAGAAATTCTTATTCTTTGTCTGGCATACAACATACAAAAGTTGCATAACAAGACGATAGCCAACCGTCAGGGGCAATTTTTGCATGAGATAAAAGCGGCATAAAAACGAAAAGACAAATTCATAAGTTCACAAATCAGTGAGCTTTATTTCTTGTGCCAAAAAATCAAACAAATTCTAAACGTTATCCACATTTCAGGCAGAAAAAGAGGGCGTTGCCTCAATCTAGTGAAAAATCACTTATTGAGACACGCCCTTTCAGTTATATTTGCCTTGTGGCAAGGTGTATCGTTGCGCGGTTTCTGGCGGATAAAATACAGCTAAAGCCATGGGCGTTAATGTTACTTTTGATTCATCAAAAAACATCGCTATGTACGAAGTATAGAATGCAGTACTGAACAAAATTTTATAAACTCTTGATAAAATTTGAAAATTGTGATATTATAAGTGTGCCAAACAAATTTAATAAGCAGAGAATCAGTGATATCCTTTTTTTACGGAAGGAAATCTTTTTTGCTACACCATTTATGAATTTGATAAAAATGCAAATTCTGTTAAGTGGTGTGGAGATATCCTGATTCTGCTTAAATTTGTTTGGCGACAATCGGAGTTTGCGTTTTTTATGCGTCAGCTTCGGTTGGCGCATTTTTTATTTACAAAGGAGAAATTTTTATGACTTTCACTGAAAACTACACACCAAATACAATACATAGAGAGGAAATCGGTCGCGGCGGTCTTTACCTTGTCGATTTAGGCGATGTCGAAGGCAGAGATAATAGTCTTTTTGCTAAAATTCGTCCCTGTTGCTGTGTGAGCAATTCAAAATGCAACAAATTCAGCCCTGTGTTGACTTTCGTTTGTTTGTCGAGTGCCTCGTCGCCAGAGAAACTCGAAAAACTTCGTAAAATGCCGACAAGAGTTTTTGTCGGTAAAGAAGAAACGGGAATGAAAGACAGTACGGCTGCCTGTGAGCAAATAATTTCAGTACCCCGTAGTTCGATAGTACGATTTATCGGTAAAAAACTTACCGACAGTACGATGGATAAGATAAATGCTGCCATTCGTATTCAACTCGAAATTTAAAACTTCCTTCATTTTTTCATTGGCTTTTTTCTCAGCTTTTGCTCTACCAATTGCAAGTACGCTATCTAGATATTCTTTGTTGTTTAAATACTCGAAGTACTTGTCTTGAACTGGTTTAAGAGTATCAATAATTGCAGTTGCAACTTCGCCTTTAAGAGTACCATAATTGCAGTCTGTGAAATGCTCTACAGCCTCTTCGATTGT
>CALAUK010000203.1 GCA_937892135.1 uncultured Clostridia bacterium
TTTGGTGGAATCACAATCATTTAGTATTTTTTTGTATAGTCTTTGGTCTTGTATATCCCACCTTTTTTCAAATCCCTCATAGGGCGGAGTGCAAATTAAGTGAATATCGGGGTTTTTATTTTTTAACGATAAAACAATTTCAGCCGCCCACATATCGATGCCTCTTGCCATACCGGAAATAAAGGTATAAAACCCATCTTCAACGGCTTGCTTTATTGCAATTTCAAGCAATCTCTTTGCCTCACTTTCTGAAATATTTAATTTTTCAGGTCTGTGTCCTGTAAAACAGCACCTTTTGCTTCCCATATCAATCACTCCTTATTATATAGCTTTATAAACTATATAATATCATAAATATATAGTTTTGGCAAATATTATTTATGGTCTGATAGTATATAATGTTTATGAAAGTAGGTGGTTTTAATGGATGAAATGTTTATAAGACAGAGAATTGCCTTTTTAAGAACGAATAAAAATATTTCTGCGCGCGAATTAAGTTTAAGGCTTGGGCAGTCCGAGGGATATATAAACTCTATTGAAAACGGCAAGTCAAACCCGTCTGTTCAGATGCTGGGATATATTTGTGAAGAGCTTGGAGTTTCAATGAGTGATTTTTATGATGAGGATAATAAATATCCTGACCTGATAAAAGATATTATCAAGGAAGCAAAAAGACTTGATAAAAAATCGCTTGAAGGTGTTTTAAGCGTTATGAAGAATATGGGAAAGAAATAGTTTATAAAAAACCATCTGCATAGGGCAGATGGTTTTTTCATTTCTTTTTCACTATTCACTATTACTTATTACCTAACAAAAAAGCACCCCGAAGGGTGCTTTTGTTTTTATTATTTTTCTTATGCGTTCTTGATAGCTGCCTGTGCTGCTGCAAGTCTTGCAATCGGCACACGGAAGGGAGAACATGAAACATAAGTTAAGCCAAGCTTGTGACAGAACTCAACGCTTGAGGGGTCACCGCCGTGCTCACCACAGATACCGAAGTGCATCTCGGGGCGAGTAGCCTTACCAAGTTTAACAGAAAGCTCCATAAGCTTACCAACACCAACCTGGTCAAGCTTAGCAAAGGGGTCGTTCTCGAAAATCTTTGTGTCGTAGTAAGCGTCTAGGAACTTACCTGCGTCATCACGAGAGAAACCATATGTCATCTGTGTTAAGTCGTTTGTACCGAAGCAGAAGAACTCAGCATCCTTTGCGATTTCGTCAGCTGTTAGAGCAGCTCTGGGGATTTCAATCATAGTACCAACTTCGTACTTAAGAGCGGAGTTAGCGTTTTTAATTTCCTCGTCTGCAACAGCTACAACAACTTCCTTAACGAACTTAAGCTCTTTTGCATCACCGATAAGAGGAATCATAATTTCGGGAACTATGTTCCAGTCAGCGTGACGAGCGTTAACATTTATAGCAGCTCTGATAATAGCTCTTGTCTGCATTTTAGCGATTTCGGGGTATGTTACGTCAAGACGGCAACCACGGTGTCCCATCATGGGGTTAAACTCATGAAGAGAAGCGATAATAGCCTTAATGTCTTCAACTGTCTTGCCCTGAGAATCTGCAAGTGCCTTGATATCTTCCTCTGTTGTGGGAACGAACTCGTGTAGGGGAGGATCAAGGAAACGAATTGTTACGGGGTGACCTTCAAGAGCCTCGTAAAGAGCCTCAAAGTCTGACTGCTGCATGGGAAGAATCTTAGCAAGTGCTGCTTCTCTTTCCTCAACAGTGCTTGAACAAATCATCTCACGGAACGGAGCGATTCTGCCTGCCTCGAAGAACATATGCTCTGTACGGCAAAGACCGATACCCTCTGCGCCAAGCTCACGAGCCTTTTTAGCGTCTGCGGGTGTGTCTGCGTTTGTTCTAACCTTTAGAGTTCTGAACTCATCAGCCCACGCCATAATTCTGCCGAACTCGCCTGCGATTGTAGCGTCAACTGTGGGGATAATACCATCATAGATATTACCTGTTGAACCGTCAAGAGAAATAGCGTCGCCTTCTGTATATGTTTTGCCAGCCAAAACGAACTTCTTGTTTTCTTCGTCCATAGAAATTTCAGAGCAGCCTGATACACAGCAAGTACCCATACCTCTTGCAACAACGGCTGCATGGCTTGTCATACCGCCACGAACTGTCAAGATACCCTGAGCAGCCTTCATACCCTCGATATCCTCGGGAGAAGTCTCAAGTCTAACCAAAACAACCTTTTCGCCTCTTTCAGCCCAAGCCTTAGCGTCGTCTGCAGTAAACACGATCTTACCGCAAGCAGCACCGGGAGAAGCGGGAAGCGCTCTGCCGATAGGAGTAGCTGCTTTAAGAGCTTTTGCATCAAACTGAGGATGAAGAAGTGTGTCAAGGTTTCTGGGGTCAATCATAAGTACAGCTTCACGCTCTGTAATCATGTTTTCATCAACCAAGTCACAAGCAATCTTTAGAGCTGCCTGAGCAGTTCTCTTACCGTTTCTTGTCTGAAGCATATAAAGCTTCTTATCTTCAATAGTAAACTCCATATCCTGCATATCTCTGTAGTGATTTTCAAGGATAGAGCAGATTTCTGTAAACTTCTCAAATACCTCAGGCATAACCTCTTTAAGCTGGTCAATCTTCTGAGGAGTTCTAACGCCTGCAACAACGTCTTCGCCCTGAGCGTTCATCAAGAACTCACCCATAAGCTTCTTTTCGCCTGTTGCGGGGTCACGAGTGAACGCAACACCAGTACCACTTGTCTCACCCATGTTACCGAATACCATCATCTGCACGTTAACTGCAGTACCCCAAGAATAAGGGATATCATTGTCACGACGGTAAACGTTTGCTCTGGGGTTGTCCCATGAACGGAAAACTGCTTCAACAGCGCCCATAAGCTGCTCTTTGGGGTCAGAGGGGAAGTCAAAGCCCTTTTCTTTCTTAAACTCTGCTTTAAACTGAAAAGCAAGCTCTTTTAAATCGTCAGCTGTAAGCTCGATATCCTGAACAACGCCTTTTTCTTCCTTCATCTTGTCGATAAGCTCTTCAAAGTACTTCTTACCAACACCCATAACAACGTCAGAATACATCTGAATAAATCTTCTGTAACAGTCCCAAGCCCATCTGGGGTTACCGGATTTAGCTGCAATAACGTTTACAACTTCCTCATTAAGACCAAGGTTTAGGATTGTGTCCATCATACCGGGCATAGAAGCTCTTGCACCGGAACGAACAGAAACAAGCAAGGGATTTTCCATATCGCCAAACTTCTTGCCTGTAATCTCCTCCATCTTAACGATGTTCTCCATAATCTGAGACTGAATTTCGTCTGCAATCATTTTACCGTCGTCATAGTACTTAGTACATGCTTCGGTTGAAATTGTGAAACCCTGGGGAACGGGCAAACCAAGATTTGTCATCTCAGCAAGGTTAGCGCCCTTACCGCCAAGAAGGTTTCTCATAGAGGCATCGCCCTCTTTGAACAGATAAACATATTTTTTGCTCATCTTAATATCCTCCTTAAATAATTATCGTGTGTATACTTAAAGCGTAAAACACGCAGTATTACAAAGAAAAAGGCTGAAATGATATATTTCGGCCTTTGTTTAATATATAGTTTTGTTTTTTAAAAAAGAGTAAACCTCGGCAGTAAAACAGGAAAGAAGACTTGATTTTATTTTCTTCATTGAATTACCTCCTCAGTTTAAATTAGTTTTGCCTACTTATTATACATTATTTTATTTGAAAATGCAAGCAAAAAAATGCAAAAATAATTAAAATAGCTAAAATGCACAAAATAACTTAAAAAAACAAGAAAAAAACAGTAATTCTTTCACCTTGTTTGAGAATGTGTCTTATTAGAAGAAAATTAACTTAAAAACCCTTTACTTTTTTGGATGAATGTGGTATTATATATGTTAAATGGTAATTTGGAGAGGTGTATTTAAAAAATGGAAAATATGAATATTTTTACTCCTGCTGTTGCCTCGATGAAGGCATCTGCAATAAGAGAAATTTTTAAGCTTATAGGACAAAAGGATATAATCTCGCTTGCGGCGGGAATTCCGGCTCCCGAGCTGTTTCCTGCAAAGGAATGGAGCAAGATAACAGAAGATATTTTAACAAACAACGCAAAAACTGCTTTAGTATACGGCGTAACCGAGGGATATGCTCCTTTAAGGGAAATAACAAAGGAGAGAATGGAGAAAATCGGCGCATTCTCGCCCGAAACTGACGAATTAATTATAACAAGCGGAGCTCAGCAGGCGATTGACCTTTCTGCTAAGGTTTTATTAAACGTTGGAGACGGCGTTATTGTTGAAAAGCCGAGCTTTATTGGCTCGCTTAATTCGTTCCGTTCGTATGGTGCGGTGTTGTATGGCGCAGATAACGAAGAAGACGGCATAAACGTAAATCAGGTTGAAGAGCTTTTAAAGAAGCACAAAAACATAAAGCTTATATACACTATTCCGACATTCCAGAATCCGTCGGGAACAACAATGAGCCTTGAGAAAAGAAAAAAGCTACTTGACCTTGCCGAAAAGTACGATGTTTATATCATAGAGGATAACCCCTACGGTGAGCTTCGTTTTAAGGGAGAAGAGGTTAAAACAATCAAGTCTATGGATAAAAACGGCAGAGTTATCTATGCAGGAACATATTCAAAAACTCTTGCTCCCGGAATAAGAGTAGGCTTTTTGTCTGCAAGAAGCGACATTGTTGACAGGGTTGTTGTTGTAAAGCAGGTAAACGATGTTAACACAGCTGTTATAAGTCAGATGATGGTAACAGAATTTATTAAACGCTACGACTTTGATGCGCACATTAAAAAGTGCAGTGAGGTTTACGGAAGAAGATGCGATTTGATGCTTTCTCTGATGGATGAGTATTTCCCGAAAGAATGCACATACACAAGACCTGACGGCGGTATCTTTATTTTGTGTACAATGCCTGAGGGCACTAACACAAACAAGATGCTAGAATCTGCAATCGCAAAAAAGGTTGCATTCGTTCCCGGAAACACCTTTATGATTGATATTGACAAGCCCTCTAACGTGTTCCGCTTAAACTATTCTGTAACAGACGAGGAAACTATCGAAAAGGGAATTAAACTTCTTTCTGAAGTGGTAAAAGAGTATATTTAAGGAGAATTAAAATGAGTGAAAATATAGCTGTACCCGAGAAGAAAAAAAGAATATTTTCAGGCATTCAGCCGTCGGGCTGTGTTACCTTGGGAAACTACCTCGGCGCAATTAAAAACTGGGTTGATTTGCAGGACGATTATGAGTGCTTGTATTCTGTTGTTGATATGCATTCTATAACTGTTCGTCAGGACCCATTAGAACTCCGCAAGCGTTGTATGGAGTTTTTAAGCGTGTTTTTAGCATGCGGACTTGACCCTGAAAAGAATATAATGTATTTTCAGTCTCACGTTCCACAGCACGCAGAACTTGCATGGATTTTAAACTGTTATACATATATGGGCGAGCTTAGCCGCATGACTCAGTTTAAGGATAAAAGCGCTAAGCATCAGGATAATATAAATGTAGGACTTTTTGCCTACCCTGACCTTATGGCAGCAGATATTTTACTTTATCAGACTGACCTTGTGCCCGTAGGTGTTGACCAGAAGCAGCACTT
>CALAUK010000204.1 GCA_937892135.1 uncultured Clostridia bacterium
AGCCGCTTTTATCTGCTCATCATTTAAAACGCTTGTCTTAATCAAAACATCTGTAAAGCCTGTTCCTGTCATCTGAACACGGGGAGCAGTCTCAATACCTGTCGCATTTTTAACTTCATCCTCAATAGTCTTACGCTCTGCATCGTTTAAGGTTCTTCCCATAGAAATCTGCATAGTAGAACCGCCCGCAAAGTCAACATCCTGCTGAAAACCACCATTTACAAATAAACCGGCAACACCTGCTAAAATAATTGCAACAGGGAGAATTAAATATAATAACTTATTTTTACAAATCTTAAGCATTTTCTTCCGCTCCTCCCTTTTCTTTCTTTTCACTCACACCATAAAACCAACGGTTTCTGATATTAAGCTTAACTGCGCAGTTTAAAAGGAATCTTGTAATAACAACCGCAGTAATCATAGACAAAATAACACCGATACCAAGAGTAATCGCAAAGCCTGTAACTGTTGAAACTCCTGATAAGTATAGAACAACAACTGCAATTAATGTTGTGATATTTCCGTCTAAAATAGCACTTAAAGCTCTGTTAAAGCCTGAGTCAACCGCAGATTTTGTTGTTTTACCAAGCTTTAACTCTTCTTTTATTCTCTCAAATATAATTACGTTTGCGTCAACCGCCATACCTATTGAAAGCACGATACCTGCAATACCTGAAAGGCTTAAGTTAACGTTAAACAACTGAAGACAAAGTGCTACAAGACCAACATAGCCAACAAGTGCTATATCTGCAACAAGACCGGGTAGTCTGTAAACAACAAGCATAAACAGCATAACAAGCAAAATACCGATTCCTGCTGCTTTCATAGCAGAGTTAAATGCACCCTCACCAAGAGAAGCACCGATTACGTTTTCGCTTTCAAGAGCCAATTCAACAGGCAAAGTACCTGAGTTAATCTGGCTTGCAAGAACCTTTGCACTCTCCTGAGTAAAGTTTCCGGAAATTACGCATGTGTCTGAATTAATAGCCTCATTTACGTTAGGCGCAGAAACTGCCTGGTCTGCCTGCTCATTTAAAGAAATCTCTTCATTGTAGTCAAGGAAAATATATATGGGCTTTCCAACATTGGCAGCTGTTGCATCATACCACTTGGAAATACTGTCATTTTTAAGCTTAAGCTGAACATAGTGTTCATTGCTTCCAACATCTGAAATAGGTCCGTATATTGCAGCAGCCTCTTTAACATCATCGCCGCTTAAAACCTCTTTGCCAGTTGAATCTCTGAAAGAAAGCTTTGCTGTTGAGCCTAAAAGCTTTTTAGCCTCCTCAGTATCTGCTATACCGGGGATTTCAACTGTTATTCTGCCAAGAACAGACTGGTCTCTTACTATGTTTGCCTCAGAATAACCCATTCCTAAAACACGGGCATTCATAGCAGCCTCAACCGCTTCCATTTCAGCTTCAGTTACATCCGCCTTTGTGGCCTTAAATGTTATTGTAGCACCTCCGGCCAAGTCTATTCCCAAATTCAAGCCGTCCTCATCAAGAACGCCATTATGCTTAAACTGCTTATCGAATAAAACGAAGTTAAATCCGAACAATGAACCCGCAGCAATACCTGCAAGCACTACTAAAGCAAGCAGCAAAGCTATAATACTTTTTACTTTCATTAGTAAACTTCCTCCTTTTAGCTTAATTGCACTTCTTGTATTATACTATAAAGTGCAAAATCAAGTCAATAAAAATTTATACTCTCACTTTACAATTAAAATGAAGTTTTCTCTTCAAGATACTTGTCAAGCTCAGAGATTTTAATTCTTTCCTGCTGCATGCTGTCACGCTCACGAACAGTTACACAGCCGTCCTCTTCAGAGTCAAAGTCATAAGTAATACAGAAAGGTGTTCCGATTTCGTCCTGTCTTCTGTATCTCTTTCCGATTGAACCCGACTCGTCAAACTCTAAGTTATATTTCTTAGCAAGCTCTCCGTAAAGCTCCATAGCCTTGTCTGAAAGCTTCTTTGAAAGAGGAAGAATAGCTGCCTTAACAGGAGCAAGTGCGGGATGTAGTCTTAAAACAACTCTTACATCGCCTCCCTCAAGCTCTTCTTCATCATAAGCGTCAACCAAAAATGCAAGTGCAACTCTGTCTGCGCCCAAAGACGGCTCAACGCAGTAAGGAACATATTTTTCGTTTGTAGTGGGATCTAAGTATTCCATATTTTCGCCTGAATGGTCAGCGTGCTGCTTTAAGTCGAAGTCTGTTCTGTCAGCAATACCCCAAAGCTCACCCCAACCGAACGGGAACACAAACTCAATGTCTGTTGTTGCATTGGAGTAGTGAGAAAGCTCTTCGGGAGAATGGTCTCTAAAGCGAACATTTTCCTCTCTTATTCCCAAAGCCAATAACCAGTCCATACAGAACTTTTTCCAGTATGCAAACCACTCAAGGTCTGTTCCGGGTGCGCAGAAGAACTCAAGCTCCATCTGCTCAAACTCACGTGTACGGAACACGAAGTTTCCGGGAGTGATTTCATTTCTGAATGACTTACCAACCTGACCTATACCGAAAGGAACCTTCTTTCTTGTTGTACGCTGCACATTTTTAAAGTTTACAAATATACCCTGTGCAGTTTCAGGTCTTAAATATAGCTCTGAGGTTTTATCCTCAGTAACACCCTGGAATGTCTTAAACATAAGGTTAAACTTTCTTATGTCTGTGAAGTTATGCTTTCCGCATTCAGGACAGCAAACATTGTTTTCATTTATAAACTCAAGCATCTTTTCGTTGCTCCAGCCGTCAACAGTCGCACTTTCGCCCTTTTCAAAAAGGAAGTCCTCAATAAGCTTGTCCGCACGGAAACGAGCCTTACATTCCTTACAGTCCATAAGAGGATCTGAAAAGCCGCCAACGTGACCTGATGCAACCCAAGCCTTAGGATTCATGATAATAGCCGCATCAAGACCTACATTATAAGGTGATTCCTGAATAAACTTTTTCCACCAGGCTCTCTTTACATTATTTTTAAACTCTACACCCAAAGGACCATAGTCCCATGAATTTGCAAGGCCGCCGTATATCTCAGAACCAGGATATACAAAACCTCTTCCTTTGCATAGAGCCACTATTTTTTCCATAGTTTTCTCTGTGTTCTTCATTTTTTACCTCCACCACAAAATAAATTTGTAAAAATTTTTCGCTATTTAAAATTCTTTATAAGAATATGTGCTCTACGATAAAACTTTTCCATACATTATAGTTTACCAAATTCTTTAAAAAAGGTCAAGTGAAAAAAGGAAAGTTTCTCCTTTTTTCACTTGATAAAATCTGAATTTATATTAATTTTGCAAATTCAGCCATTATTTTAGCTGAATTTTCTGCTGCAAGGCACGTAAAGGCGGGATAATCCATAACAGATGAACCGTCTGCCTTATCCGATATCGCACGGATTACACCATACGGAACAGAATTTAAAATACAAACGTGACCTATTGCGCCGCCCTCCATCTCGCAGGCAACACAATCAAAGTCTTTTTTAATCTGCTCTTTTATTTCATCTTCTGAAACAAATCTGTCGCCCGTTGCAATCTTTCCTGTTATATGCTTTATATCCTTTGCATTCTGCGCAGCCAAAGTAAGCTTTTTAACAATTTCCTTATCACATTCTAGCTCAACTAAACCCAAGCCCGAAATAAACCCCTTAGGGTCTCCTAATGCAGATGTGTCCATATCGTACTGAACAGTAGAAACTGCAACTGCAACCTCACCTATATCAAGCTCATTTGATAATGACCCTGCGACACCTACATTAACAATCAAAGATGGCTTATACTCTGTAATCATTATCTGTGCGCAAACCGCCGCATTAACCTTTCCGGGATTGCATTTTGCAATAACGCAGTTCTTTCCCAAAAGCTTTCCCGAAACAAAATCAATTCCCGCTATTTTTTTAGAAGACGCTTCCGACAGCATTCCCTTTAGTTTATCTACCTCAACATCCATAGCACCTATAATACCAAGCATAATTTTTCTCCTTTACTCACTATATATCAAAGTATCTTCGCTTACGTTCTTCATAATCTCAAGATATGAGGCGCACTCTTCTTTCGCTTTTGAAAGCTTAAGTGTTTTACAGTTTCCGCACTCAATTTCCGATGCGCCAAAAACCTCTCCCTCATGAGCACAAACATTTTCAAGGCATTTTTTCAAAACCTCTATAACCTTTTTATGCTCTGCATTTCTCACAAGAAGATAAAACCCCGTCTGGCAGCCCATAGGTCCAAAATAGATAACATCTTCTCCCATTTCGGAATTTCTTATATATGTTGCCAGCATGTGCTCGCAGGTGTGCATAGTCTCATTATCCATAAGGTTTTCTGTATTAGGCTTTTTGCATCTTAAATCATAAGTTGTAATGTCACCATCAACCCTTGAAATATATAAGCCGGGTTCTAAAGTAAGGTGATTAACCGTAAAGCTTTGTATTTTTTCCATTTTCATCACTCCATCAAGATAATAATAAAATTTTATCATAAAATGATAAAAATGTCTAGAACAAAAGCTCAAAAAAGAAAAATATATTTCTTCATTTTTTAACCTCTTTTTTCGATTTTCTTCATATTTTTTGCCTTTAATTCGACATTTTTTCCTAAAAAGCAAAAAACAACATTGACTTCACTTGAAAAAAGTTGTACTATTTTATATGATGAGAATATATGGCTTCGATTAACTCAACTAATGTTCGGGTGCGCTTGTGCCCGTTAAAATATAGATTTATAAACGCTTCGCGTTTTCCAAAGCATTTATGCTTTCTTTACTATCGAAAGGAGAATGTAAGATGAAATCAACAGGTATTGTCAGAAAAGTTGACGAATTGGGACGCGTTGTTCTCCCCATCGAACTTCGTCGCACACTCGATATTGCAGAAAAAGATGCACTTGAAATCTATGTTGAAGAAAATATGATTATGCTCAGAAAATATGAGCCGTGCTGCATTTTCTGCGGAGATGCAAAGGACATTATGGTTTTCAAAGGTAAAAACATCTGCCATAATTGTGCTAATGAAATGCAAAAATTCTAATCAAAATTTAATTTTTTGGTATAAAAGAGGCTGCAACAAAATTTATTGTTTTGTCGCAGCCCCTTTTATGCTGAGGAGAATGTAAAATATGAAAAAAACCCTTTGTTATGTAACTTCATTTGCAAAAAAGAACGCAGTTTTTTGTATCGCTATGCTTGCGGCAATCATAACTGCATTTATTGTCCCGCCGGACAATAAATACTTAGAATATATAGATTATAAAACGCTGACCTGCCTTTTTTGCACGCTTTCGGTAGTTTGCGCATTAAGAAATATATTCTTTTTTCGTGTGCTCGCAAACAAAATCGTGTGCCTTTTTGGTAACACCCGCTCGTGCATTTTAGCTCTGGTTTTTATAACCTTTATAGGCTCAATGCTTATCGCAAATGATATGGCGCTTATTACTTTTCTTCCGTTGGGATACTATGTTTTAAGCGAAACAAACGGCAAAAAATACCTTGCCTTTGCGTGCATAATGCAAAATATTGCAGCAAATTTAGGAGGTATGCTTACTCCTTTCGGCAATCCTCAGAATTTATATCTTTATACATATTACGATATTGGCGATGCTGCCTTTTTAAGAATAATGCTTCCCCCGTTTTTATTTTCGGTTGCGGGCATAGTTCTCTGCTGTTTCATTTTTGTAAAAAAAGAGCCGTTGAAGCCTGAAAACACTTTTGAAAAAAAGCTTCCCGGTTTAAGAACAGTTTTGTATGTAGCTCTGTTCTGTCTTTCTATTGCCATAGTTTTTGAGGTTTTCCCCTACTACATCGGCCTTATTGTTATACTTATTTCTCTTCTCTTTTTAGACAGAAAGGCACTCACTCAGGTTGATTACGGACTTTTATTTACCTTTGTTATGTTTTTTATCTTTTCTTCAAATATGGCAAGGATAGATACTGTAAGCTCATTTTTAAGCGGAATTGTAGAAAAAAATCCTATTATCGCAGGAGTTGTTTCCTGCCAGTTTATTTCAAATGTTCCAACTGCAATTCTTTTATGCCGATTTACAACAGACTTTGAAAAACTTTTAGTCGCAGTAAATATAGGAGGGGCCGGAACTTTGATTTCCTCGCTTGCAAGCCTTATCACATTTAAAGAATTTATAAAATACTCTCCCAAAGAAGCAAAAAGATATTTAAAGCTTTTTTCTATATATAATTTTTCATTCCTTTTTGCGCTCACAGCCATAATGCTTATATGGTACAGATAAAAAAGACCGGATTTAAAATCCGGTCTTTTTATTATGCGAATTGTGCAAATCGTTTTAACTATCTTGGTTAATATTCTTTCGCACTTACCTGAAAATTCAAAAGAATTTTCAGGTAAATATTGAAATCCTAAAGGATATGTAGTATAGTATACATATCGGTTTTAACATTAAAAAATTGCAGGGGGCTTTAAAAATGAAAAAAATGTTATTGGTTACAATTCTTTTTGCATTTATATTTACAACAAATGTATGTGCCAAACAAATCGTTGAAGTAAAACATAATAATACCAAAGAAGAGATTGTGCAAATAATAAAAAAATATCCACATTCAGGATTTAGCGAAGAAAGCACACAATATGCCGAAGAACCTAATCTAAAATCACCATATTTTGCAGGTTCTCTCAATAAAAGCGATCTTAATGATGCGTTAAATGCAATTAAAGTTGTCAGATATTTGGCAGGTGTGCCGTATGAACATATACAATTGACTGACGAATTGAATAATATAGCACAGCACGGAGCTGTTCTGTTAGCATCATCCAATCAATTTAGTCATTATCCTGCTCATCCATATGATATGAGCAGGCAGTTCTTTGACATTGCATTCAAAGGATGCAATGAAGCAAATATCAGCGCCGGAAGAAGCAACATTTCCAATGCGGTACTTGGATTTATCTTTGGTAAGGGTATTGTTAGCATCATGCGTAAGGCAGATTTGGGCAATGAGTCACTCTATCCTATCATGGTGCTTACGGCATGTATCTTTATTTTCTCAATCACC
>CALAUK010000205.1 GCA_937892135.1 uncultured Clostridia bacterium
GCCGTAAGTGGTCTTTTGCTTTCGCTAACGAAGCAGATCAGAAATACGTTGTATGTAACGGTGACGAAGGTGACCCGGGTGCATTCATGGACCGTTCAATTCTTGAAGGTAACCCCTTTGCAGTTTTGGAGGGTATGATGATTGCAGGTTACGCAATCGGTGCAACTGAAGGTTATTTCTATGTTCGTGCTGAGTATCCTATCGCTGTTGAGCGTTTGAGAAAAGCTATTGAGCAGATGAACGAAATGGGTCTTTTAGGTAAGAACATTTTAGGCTCCGGCTTTGACTTCCAGGCTTATATAAGACTTGGTGCCGGCGCATTCGTTTGTGGTGAGGAGACTGCACTTCTAAACTCTATCGAGGGTAAGCGTGGTATGCCTCGTCCCCGTCCTCCGTTCCCCGCTGTTAAAGGTTTGTGGGGCAAGCCTACTATCGTTAACAACGTTGAAACACTAGCTTGCGTTCCCTACATTTTGCGTGAGGGTGCAGCAGCTTTTGCTGAGTGCGGAACAGAGCTTTCAAAGGGAACAAAGGTGTTCGCTTTGGGTGGTAAGGTTAATAACGTTGGTCTTGTGGAAATTCCCATGGGTACAACATTAAGAGAGCTTATATATGATATCGGTGGCGGTATTCCCGACGGTAAAGAATTTAAAGCTATTCAGACAGGTGGTCCTTCAGGCGGATGCTTGACTAAGGAAAGCCTTGATGAGCCTATCGACTTTGACAACCTTGTTGCAAAGGGTTCAATGATGGGTTCCGGCGGTGCTATCGTAATGGACGAAGACAACTGTATGGTTGACGTTGCTAAATTCTATATGGAGTTTATCTGCGACGAGTCCTGCGGTAAGTGTTCACCCTGCCGTGTTGGTACAAAGAGAATCCTTGAGATACTAACAAAGATTACTGAGGGTAACGGTACAATGAAAGACTTAGAGGAGCTTGAAGAGCTTAGCGAGCACGTTAAGAAAAACTCTTTGTGTGCACTTGGTCAGACAGCTGCTAACCCCATTATTTCAACTGTTACACACTTCAAGGATGAATATATTGCTCACATAGTTGACAAGAAGTGTCCTGCCGGTGTATGTAAGAATCTTATTTCTTACACAATCATTCAGGATCAGTGCTTTGGCTGCGGATTGTGTGCTAAGGCTTGTCCTGTTAACTGTATCGAAAGAACAGATTACACAGCTCCCGGTAAGAAGCTTGCTTCTTTCCAGATTGATTCAAGTAAGTGCGTAAAGTGCGGCGCTTGTGTGTCAACATGTAAGTTTAAGGCTATTGTGCAGAAGTAATAGGAGGATAATCAGATGAATAAAGTTAATATTAAAATTGAAGGTGTCTCCTATCAGGTGGATGAAGGCTTAACTATACTTGAAGCTGCTAAAAAATGCGGCTACGAGATTCCTTCTCTATGTGCATTTAATCATGGCGAATGTTCTAACGGCTCCTGCCGTGTGTGTCTTGTAGAGGTTAAGGGTGCAAGAGGTCTTGTTGCTTCCTGTGTTTACCCTGTTAATGAGGGTATGGAAATTTTCATTTCTACTCCCGCAGCTTCTGAAGCGCGCCGTGCATCAGTTGAGCTTTTACTTTCAAATCATAATCAGAATTGTCAGCAGTGTGACAAAAACGGTCAGTGCGAGCTTTTGCATGTTGCTTATATAACAGGCGCTCGTGAGGGTCGTTATCAGGGTTCAAAAACTCCCGTAACAGTAGATGAGTTAACTCCTTCTATTGTTCGTGATACTTCAAAATGTATCCTTTGCGGACGTTGTGTAGCAAGATGTGAAAATGCTCACGGCTTAGGAATCTTAGGATTTGAAAACCGTGGCTTCAGAACTATCGTTGCTCCCGCAGAAAACCGTTCTATGGCTAATTCTCCCTGTATCCTTTGCGGTCAGTGCGTAAGCGTTTGTCCCACAGGTGCACTTATGGAGAAATCTGAAATTTCTTTAATCGATGCTGCTAAGAAAGCAGGCAAGCACCTTGTTGTTCAGACAGCTCCCGCTGTTCGTGCAGCTTTGGGCGAAGAGTTCGGTATGCCGGTTGGAACAGCTGTAACAGGCAAGATGGTTGCTGCATTAAAGAGACTTGGCTTTGATAAGGTTTACGACACAAACTTTGCTGCAGACCTTACAATTATGGAAGAGGGAACAGAGCTTCTTTCCAGAATCAAGAATGGCGGCACTCTTCCGATGATAACATCATGTTCACCCGGTTGGGTTAACTATGCTGAGTATAACTATGGTGACCTTTTACCTCACCTTTCCAGCTGTAAGTCTCCTCATCAGATGCAGGGCGCTATCATTAAGTCTTACTATGCAGAGAAAAACGGCATAGACCCCAAAGATATCTTTGTTGTTTCTATTATGCCCTGTACTGCAAAGAAAGATGAAAAAGAGCGTGCGCAGATGGCAAAAGACGGCATCAAGGATGTTGATGCAGTGCTAACAACACGCGAGCTTGCTCGTATGATCAAGCGTGCAGGTATGTTGTTTGATCGTCTTCCTGATGAAGAGTTTGACCAGGATTTGATGGGCGAGTACACAGGCGCAGGCGTTATCTTCGGTGTAACAGGCGGCGTTATGGAGGCTGCTCTTCGTACAGTATACTTCGTTTTGACAGGCAAAGAGCACGAGGCTATCAAGTTTGAGGCTGTTCGTGGCTTTGACGGTATCCGTGAGGCTTCAATTGATATTAACGGAACAGTTGTTAATGTTGCTATCGCACACGGTATGAAGAATGCAAAGGTATTGCTTGATGATATCCGCGCAGGTAAGTCTAAGTATCACTTTATCGAGATTATGGGTTGTCCCGGCGGTTGTATCGCAGGTGGCGGTCAGCCTATCGTTCGTTCATGCTTTATGCCTAACGAAGATGACGATATTTTAGACACATACAAAGAGAAGAGAGCTAAGGCTCTATACAGCGAAGACGAAAGACAGGTTCTTCGTCAGTCTCACAACAATCCTCAGATTAAGGCTTTGTATGATGAGTTCTTAGGCGAGCCTAACTCACATAAGGCTCACGAGCTATTGCATACAACATACAATGCAAGAGAAGGATTTAACGATTAATTTTAATTAAACAAAAGGCTAAACGGATTTCCGTTTAGCCTTTTTTGTTTTAGTTATCTATTGCAATTGACTTATAAGTGTGTTATACTTATATTGAGATGTAATAAAATTCAGAAGGAGAGAGTATTGTGATAAACGGACTTGCAATATGGCACTATCCGCACAGAACACTTCTTGAGAACATAAATTTCTTTGCAGAGCAGGGATTTAAAAGCGTGAGCGCTTTGGGAACCCATTTTTACAGTGCATGCCAGGATAATAAAACTTCTTGCAAAATGGCTTCTCTTGTGAAAGAAAAAAACATTCTTCTTACAGTGCACGCAAAAATGCCTTCTACACATAGTGAAGATGATGTTAAAGAATTTGAAAATTTTATTGATTGCATTGCAGATTGGCAGAAAAAATATGGTTTGCTCGCTGTTTTGTCGTTTGATGTTCCGCAGCATATAAGAGATAATGTTATGCCTTATATCGAGTATGTTTTAAAATACGAGGAATTTAAAAAGGTTGCCGTTGAAGATTTTGGTTTAACAAAGGAAGAAAAAGAGCAGATAGAACATTTAAAAGAAAACAAAAGATTCGGATTTTTGGTCGATATAGGCCATATGTACATAAGAATGAGAGGAAAAAACACTCGCGGGGTTACTATTTTTGAAAATCAGGAGTCTGAATGTAAGCAGACTGATAATCCCGGATATGATGATTTTTTGCGGGCGATTGAAACAAAGGGATTTCCGATTTTTGAAATTCATTTGCATAATAATGACGGGATAGATGACCTTCATTATTTCTTTGATGACGGAACACTTGATATTGGTATGATTTCAGATGTGCTCAAAGATTTGAAATATGAAGAGATTCTTACAATAGAAAGCGCACCGGGTTTTAAATTTGAATGCAGATATCCGGAGTCTGATGAAAGAATATTAAAAACATTTGAGTATTGGAAAAATGTTTCAAGTTTAGGATAATTAAATAAGAGGGTAATATAAAATGAAAAAAAGGACTTCTGTTTTATTTACTTTGCTCGGTACTATGATAACCGGTTTTGCGATAGGTTCGTTTTTAACGCCTAACAAGGTTGTCGGCGGAGGGGCATCGGGCATATCGACTATTTTGTATCATACCTTTGGTATACAGCCCGGATTAAGCTTTTTTGTTATAAATATATTGTTTTTGCTTGTTGGCTTAAGGGTTTTGGGAAAAAGCTTTATTTTAAAAACCTTGATAGGAATTTCACTTTTGTCTGTTTTTACAGAGATTTTCAACAATTTCCCGATAGTGACGGAAAATCTTATATTAACTACGGTTTTTGGCGGAGCACTTTATGGAATAGGAATTGGAATGAGCTTTGCTGCAGGCGCATCAACTGGCGGAACAGATATTATAGGAAGAATTATTCAGATGAAATTTTCCCATGTCCCGATAGGAAAGATGCTTTTGTTTATTGACGGAATAATTATTCTTATATCTCTTATAATTTTTAAAAACATAGAGCTTACGCTTTTCGGTATACTTACACTTTTGATTTCCAGCTACTCTATTGATTTTATAATAAGCAAGCTAAATGTTTCAAGAATTGCATTTGTTATAACCGATAAGGGAGAGGAAATATCAAAAATGCTTGTTTCAACATCGCCGAGAGGGGTTACTTTAATTGATGTTCGCGGCATGTATACAGAAACAAAAAAACAAATGCTTTTCTGTGCACTTAAAGAAAGCGAAAGCGAGGCATTTCAAAAGAAAATTCTTTCGCTTGATGAAAACTCATTTATTGTTTTTTCAGAGTCTCAGAGAATTAAGGGTAATGGATTTTATCTTTATAAATAAGTAAAAACTATTTGATATAAAAAAGAGGGGTTATTATGCCAATAAAATACGAAAGAAAAAAGTATAAGCAGAATACTATTTTCTACACTGTTATCACAGTTCTTTTGTTGTGCACTATTTTTATTACAGTTGCAGGTTATTTTTACAATAAAGCCGACAAAGAAGCTTATGAAAATCTTCATGTGCAGACTAAGCAGATAAAAGATGACCTGACCTTGCAATTGAAATCTGACAGAGAAAACCTTGCTACAATGGCAAACTTTGCGTCGAAGCTTTATAAGGACGGCGAAAGCTATGACCTTTTGTTTTCTTCGTTTGAGGCAATAGGCCTTATTGATAACATAGGTATTCTTTCTCCCGATAATGTGTTTTCAACCAAGGCGGGCTCGATGGATTTAACCGGTTTGATTTCTTTTGAAGAGGAAAAAGAAAGAGGCGAATATATAAGCGGCAGAATAAAAGACCTCACGAAAAAGGGAATTGAAATAGTAAGAACTGCTGTTCCTGTTGTAGCAGACGGGGAAGTTGTTGGTATTTTATATGGTGTGATAAAGCCTGAGAAGCTTAGCAAAAAATATGCCACGATGGCAGATGAGCTTGATGCTCAGTTGTTTTTGTATGACAAGGAAACGGGAAACTATATTGTAGACCCGAATCACGAACACCCGAAAAACGTGGCTGAATTAAAAAACCGTGAGTACAGAGAGGGCTTTTCTTATGAAGAGCTGATAAGCACAGAAAAAGGCTACTCTTCATTTAAATCAGCTTTTACGGGAGAAATTCTTTATATTCACTATTCTCCGATTGAAGTTGCTGACTGGACAATTATGCTTGCCAGAGCTGAGTCTAAGGTGTTTGCAGAGACTCATCTGATAACAAGAATTCTTTTCGGCTCCTTTGCGGCAATAGTTTTGATTGTTGGTGCATATTTATTAATTCTTTTAGGAAACGAAAAAAGAAGAAGAGATATTATGGCGGCTTCTTCAAACATACGAAAGATTCTCTTAAACTTTAACAAGCAGCAGGATAGCGTTATGATGGCACTAAGAAACATAATGGCTTTTTCTAAGGCGCGCTCTTCTATGTTTGTTGATGCAGATGGAGAGGAATACGCCTGTATTTTGCCTGACTATGAAGAAAAAATGCTTGTGGGCGAAGAAAGAAAATATTTTATTTCAAATCTTTTCTCTTATGCGGGTGAGCTTCACAGTATAAACAAGTCATCTTTAAGCATAATGCTGATAGAACCTAATGTGCATATGCAGAAGACAAACCGGGAGTTTTACCGCTTTTTAAAAGAGCATAAGTTTGGTTCTGTATTGATTGCAACTGTCATAGATAATAATAATCATATAAGCATTATAGGAGTTGTTAATCCTAAGAGAAGGCGCGTAACAAAGGCGCTTCTGGCAGATGTTTCGGTGTGTTTTTCTATTGCGATTTATAATAAAAAGCACCTTAATAAAACTGAAACTGCGGCAACAACTGATTCGCTTACAGGTGCATTTAACCGCGTTATGTTTAAAAGAGATATAATTGCATTAGATGAGAAGAAGCCTGAGATGTTTTCTTGTATTTATGTTGATGTTAATGAGCTTCACCTTCACAATAATAAACATGGCCATGCGGCGGGAGATGAAATGCTTATATATATCGCAAACACATTAAAAGAAGTATTCTACGGCCATAAAATATACAGAATGGGCGGAGATGAGTTTTTGGTGTTTACAGAGAATGTTCCGCCTGAAGAGGTTAAGGTTTGCACGAAATCTCTTATGGAACAGTTGAAGCCGAAGAATTATCATGTTGCCATAGGAGTTTCATACAGAAATCAGCTTACAAATACTGATGAGATGTTGCGTGAGGCTGAAATAAGAATGTATGAGGCTAAGGCAGATTATTATCAGAACAAAGAAAATTCCAGCACGGCAAGCGACACGGAAAGAGGATATGTTCAGGTTAATACGGGAATTCTTGAAATTGATACGCTTTTGTCTGTTATGAATGAGCATTACAATGGAATATACAAGGTGTCTTTAAATAATGATGTTGCTCATAGAATTCTTATGCCGTCATATTTGGGATATAATGAAATCGAGGAGAATTTTACAAGACTTCTGATGAAATATATGGACGATATGGTTTCGCCTGATTTTCACAGAGCTCTTACCAATTTCTTTAATTACGACTCATTAAGAAGACAGCTTTTAGAAGGAAAAACCCCAAGAATTACATATAAAAAGATAAATGGCGAAGCGGTTGTGCTGACAGTTTACAGTCTTAACGATACAAAAGATAATGTTGACGACACGCTTTGGGTTTTTGCAAAAGATTAAAAAAATACTAAAGAAAAGAAGTGACCTTTGGAAAAATTTGATTGAGGAGTTGTAGATTTTATGGCAAATCCTGTTAGAACAACGGAGAGCATTTTAGAGGCTCTTGCAAAAAGAGAGTTTAAGATGTATCTTCAGTTTATAGTAAATAATAAAACAAAAAAGATTGCCTCTGCCGAGGCTTTGTCGCGCTGGGTGGCAGACGAGGGTGTTATTTCCCCTATGGAGTATATTGAAACTATGGAGACTGAGGGACTTATATCAAGGCACGATTTTTATATGTTCTCCCTTGTGTGTGCTCAGCTTGAAAAATGGAAAAATACTCCCTACAGTGACATTGTTCTGTCCTGTAATTTCACGAGAATAACACTTTCCGAGGAAGATTTTATTGATAATCTTTTAGAGATTGCAGGTCAGTATGATTTTGACAGAAGAAAGCTTGCTATTGAAATCACCGAAGACGCCATTGAAAAGAATATGGAAACGGCAATGATAAATATGAGAAGATGCAAGGAGCTTGAGTTTCTGGTTTATTTAGACGACCTTGGAAGCGGCTACACATCTCTTTTAAATCTTTGCGATTATCCTATTGATGTTGTTAAGATTGACCGCGATATTCTTTTAAAGACGAACACGAAGCGAGGCAAGGACTTATTTTCAGGAATTGTTGCGCTTTCGCACAGCCTTGGAATAAGGACTATTGTTGAAGGAGTTGAAACGGAAGAGCATAACGATTTAGTGAGCTTAACTGACTGTGATTTTGTGCAAGGATGGTACTATTCAAAGCCACTTCCTGCAGAGGAAAGCGAAACATTTATGGAAAAATTTGATTTGGAGGGAAAAAGGTAATGTTTCCAAAAAGGGTTATAAATTTTCATTATGAGGGTATAATTGAGCCGTTTAAAATCATAGGCAATGTGTATTTTGTGGGAACTTATCCTGCATCAGCACATCTTATTGACACAGGAGACGGACTTATTTTAATAGACACAGGCTATGAGGATACTTTGTTTTTAGTAATTGACTCAATATACAAGCTTGGTTTTTCACCGTCGGATATAAAATATATAATTAATACACACTGGCACGGAGACCACACTGCAGGCACTAAGGCTTTAGCGCATCTTTCGGGCGCAAAAACTCTTATCGGAAAAGAGGATTTTGAGAAAGCTAAAAAGTATTTTGAAGCAGATATTTTGTTAAAAGACGGCGATGTTATAAGCTTAGGCAACACAGCCATTGAGATTGTGGAAACTCCCGGTCACACAAAAGGCACAATTTCTTTGTTCTTTGAAACAGAAGAAGACGGCAAAAAATATAAGGTGGCAATGTTTGGCGGTGCAGGCTCTAACACTCTTGCACAGGGAAAGTTTGACTATGATGGCTGCCGCGAGGGTTACAGAAATTCTTTAAACAGATTAAGAGAGCGCGAGGTGGATGTTGTTTTAGGAAACCATGTGTGGAACAATGACACCGAAGTTAAGGGTAAAATTTTAGCTGAAACCGGTGAAAATCAGTTTATAAACAAAGAACTCTGGTGTGAATTTTTAGACTGGTGCGAGGGCAAATTAGACAAGAGAATATCAGAGGATAAAGTGGCTTTATAAAAGCCACTTTTTTCTTTGAAAAAAACGCCGAAAATGCTTGACAAAAAGGCACGTGTATGCTATGATTTAGCTGACAAAATATGTAAGATGAGAGAGGTTTTATTATGTGCAACATAGCAGGTTATGCAGGCGAGAAGAGGGCAGCTCCAATACTTATTGAAATGATAAGAAAGCAGCAGTTTTTTGATGGAGGTCTTTCAACGGGTATTGCAACCATTTCGGACGGCAAGCTTTACACGGCAAAGGTATTAGGAAATGTTGACGACTTAATTAAAAAGACAAACGCTTTAAATTTCCCCGGAACAGTAGGAATTATTCATTCAAGACCTGATGATGATTTTTTAGTTAATGCGCATCCGTTTTTGGCGGAAGAAAATAAAACTGCACTTGTTGAAAACGGAGTTTTCTTAAAAGAGGAAAACTTAGTTAAAAAAAGGGATGACATTGTAAAAATGCTTCTTGAGGCAGGGATTGAGTTTCCTTCTGCAAAAATTACCGAAAGACCCGGCGGAAACCCTGTTCTTCCCGATGGAAGATGCATTTCGTATGATGATTCTTATATAGGCTATGTTGAATACTTAAGAAAAAACGGCACAGAAGATTATATGGACGCGATGACAAAGGCATCGACTGATTTGTTTTCGGATTCTGTGTATCTTCTTGTAACAGAAAATGTGCCCGACAGTATATTCGTAAGCCGAATGACAAGGCCGATGAATATTATGAAAAAAGAAGACGGGTGTTACCTTGCAACAAGTCAGCTTGCATTTTCCGATTGGGAACAGGCAGAGTACATAAAAAGCCTTCCTGAGATGAAAACAGTTAAGGTTACAAAAGACGGGTTTGAAGAAAGCAAAAAGGATATTAAGGGTGCCACTGTTGTTGATTTTTCAGAAGAAGAGTATAAAGAAATAAGAGAACAAATTCGTGAAAAGCTTAAGAAAGCGCCTGTTGCCTTGGATGGATTGGGCGGAGGAATCTATGTTAAGAATTCTTCGCTTGAAAGAGTAAGACCTAATGTTAAGGCGTCATACGATGCTTTGTGGGAGTTTGAAAAAGAGGGTATTTTAAAACGTTATGACAAGGAAAGCGAGTTTTCGTGGATGCCCGGCAAAAAAGTTATGAAAACATTTTTCTATATATAAGGAGGTTTTATTATGTGTAATATAGCAGGATATGTTGGAGAGAAAAGAGCGGCTCCGATACTTATTGAGATGCTTAAGAAGCAGGAATTTTTAGATGGCGGACTTGGAACAGGCATTGCCACTATTCACGAGGGCAAGCTTTATTCGGCTAAGGTTATAGGAAGTGTTGACACCTTGCTTAAAGAAACTGACGCTTTAAACTTTCCCGGAAATATAGGTATAATTCATTCAAGACCCGATGATAATTTTATAGAATATATTCATCCGTTTGTTTCGGAAGAGGGAAAAACTGCCATTGTTGAAAACGGAAATATGTGTGGCGATGAAGGCGTAAGAAACAGAATAAAAGAGGTTATTGATTTGCTTTTGGAAAACGGATATGTTTTTGAATCTGCGCATGATTTAGGTCCTAAGCACCCATATCCTCCTCTTCCGGACGGAAGAAGAATTTCATTTATTGAGCTTCATGCAAAATACATAGAACATCTAAGAAAAACAACAGATATGAGCTATCCTGAGGCTTTTTCAAAGTCTACAAGTGATATTTTCGCTGATGAAGTTTCGGTTATGGTAACTGCAAACACGCCTGAAAATATTTATGTAAGCCGTGTAACAAGACCTATGAATATTATGAAGAAAAAAGACGGATGTTATCTTGCAACGAGTCAGCTTGCTTTTCCTGACTGGCAGGAAGCAGAATATATAAAAAGTCTTCCTCATATGGCAACAAGCACAATCACAAAGGACGGATTTGAGGTTTCGCCTTATCCTATAACAACGGGAAATGTTATAGACTTTACAGAAGAAGAATATAACAATATAAAAGAGGAAATCCGTAAAAAATTAGAAAAAGAGCCATTGGCTTTAGATAGCTTAGGCGGTGGAATTTTTGTAAGAAACACATCTCCCGACAAGTTCAGACCTAACGCAAAGGCGTCTTATGATGCTTTGTGGGAACTTTTCAAGGAAGGTGTTCTTGAAAGATATGATGAAATGAGCGAGTTTAGCTGGATGCCCGGCAAAAAGGTTATGAAAACATTTTTCTATTTAAAATAAGGGGGATTAAAAATGAGTGCATATGAAAAATTAGCAGTACACGAAGATTCTAAATATGATGAGCATCTTAAAAATGCTGAAAAACTGGATATTGACTTTTTTGATAAAGATAAAATTCTTGCCTTTGGCGAGGATTATAACATTATGCCCGAGGAGGCAAAAGAGCATATCCTTAAGGCGTGGGAAGTATTAAAAGACGATGAGGACTACAAAAGAATAGCCAAGGCTATATACTATTTTATGAAAAATGATATAGTTATATCCAAGCTTGCTCCCGATTTTGAAAAAGAGCCTGTTAAGGCAGAGTTTGTAAGCTTTTTCCCGATTTGGTATATGGCAGAAGAATTTGCAAACGATGCTAAAAAAAGAGGAATACCGAAGGAAATAGTTTCAAAAACACTTATGGCAATCTGCGGCTGCGTTATAAGAAATGTGGGCTATACGGGAAGAGTCGGCACAAGCGGATTTTTCACATGGCTTCCTTATTATCCTCAGGGCAAGCTGTTTAAAATAAACGATTTTGAGTTTGAAAATGCAAAGCATGATGGAAAGAGTGCCGTTGGCGTGCATATTCCGGCAAAAACAAAGCTTGATGTTTTAGATAACTTAAAGAGCTTTAAAGAGGGCTTGGACTTTTTTGACAAGTACTATCCCGAGCTTGAAATGACAGGCATGGTATGCGAATCATGGATGCTTTCAACAGAGGTTGAAGAGGTTATGGGCGGGCCTACAAATGTTACTCGTTTTGGCGATATGTTTGACCGTTACGACATAGGTGACACAAAGGGTATGGCAGTTTGCCGTTTCGTATTTGGTCAGGGAACTCCTTATCCGCCTGTTGAAGAGCTTCCTGAAAATACTACAATGCAGAGAAAGATGAAAGAGTATATGCTTTCAGGAAAGCGTGTTTATGCTAAAGGCGGATTTATTTCAAGAGAAAAGCTTAACAATATGATAAAAGAGCTAGAGGGTTAAGGAGAGAAAAATGAACACATACGAAAAACTTGTGGCACACGAAAAAGAAGAGCTTAAAGAGGCTCTTGAAAATGCCGAAAAAGTGGATATTGACTTTTTTAATAAGGAAAGAATTCTTGCCTTCGGCGAAGAATACGGCATTTTGCCTGATGAGATGAAGGGTTACATTCTTGAGGCTTATGAGGAGCTTAAAGATGATGAGGTATATAAAAAGATTATAAGGGCTATGTATTATTTCATGAAAAATGAAATAGAAATGGGCGCTGTTGTCCCTGGTCCTGAAGACGGAATAAAGGCAGAGTTTTCAAACTTTTTTCCTGCATGGTATATGGCAGAGGATTTTGCAAAGGACATGGAAAGAAGAGGGGTGTCTAAAGAGATTATATCAGACACTCTTATGGTATTTTCTAACAATATACAAAAAAATATCAGACTTTCAGGTATACCGGGAACAAGGCGGTCTTACGACTGGATTCGCTATTTTGCACAGGGTAAAATTATTCAAGTGAACGATTTTCAGTATGAAATTGTAAATAAGGACGGAAGATATATGCTTGGAGTGCATATTCCTCCGAAAACAAAGCTTAATGTTTTGGATAATGCAAGAAGCTTTAAAGAAGCATTGGACTTTTTTGAAAAGTTTTATCCCGAGTATGATATGACGGGCTTAAGATGCATATCGTGGCTTTTGAGCACAGAGATTGAAGAGGTTATGGGTGGGCCAACAAATATTACCCGCTTCGGCGATATGTTTGAGCGCTACGATGTTGGCGATGTTAAGGGTATGGCAGTTTTCAGCTTTGTGTTTAACAAGGCAAAACCCTATCCTCCCATTGAAGAGCTTCCTGAAGAGACTTCTATGCAGAGAAAGATGAAGGAGTATATGCTTTCAGGCAATAGAATTTTAGTTAAGGGCGGATTTATTTCAAGAGAAAGACTTGATAAAATAATAAAGGAAGCAGAGGCATAATATGCTTTGGGAAGATTTAAGAGAAGAAGAATTTAACGAAGCGGTAAAAAGGTCGAAAGGCGTTTGCATAGTGCCTGTTGGCTGCCTTGAAAAACACGGACAGCATCTGCCTTTGGGAACTGATGTAATTCATATAACCGAAATTGCAAAAATGGCGGCAGATGAAGAAGAAGCGGTTGTTTTTCCGTCTATGTATTTTGGCGAAAAAACAGGAGCGGGAAATTTTTTAGGAACAGTTATATTTTCAAGCGAGCTAAGGCAAAAAATGCTTTCAGAGACTTGCCGTGAAATTGCGCGAAACGGATTTTCTAAAATACTTTTATATAACGGACATGGCGGAAATCAGGCAATGATATCCAATTTTTCAAGAAGTGTGCTTTATGAAAAAAACGATTATGCAGTTTTTGATTACAGCCTAGGCTCTGATTTTGCAACGCCTAAAAAGCTTCTTTCCAAAAATTATCCCTATTTAACAAGTGAGGACAGAAAGATTCTTAATGACTATAACGAAAAGAAAAAACGCTATGGTCACGCCTGTTTTATTGAGACCGGTTGGGTGTATGGAGTGCGCCCCGAGGTTGTAAGGCTTGATAAGATAAATGACGAGTCAGGTTCGTCAACTCATCGCTTTGATGAGTTCTCGAATCTTAAAATCAACACCCCTCTTGCATGGATGGCAGATTACCCGAATTCTTATGCGGGAGACAGCCACGAAGGAATGAATGAAAGAATTGCAAGGGCGATGGTTGAATTTTCAAGAGAAAAGCTTAAAGAGGTTATCCGCTTTTTGAAAGAGGAGGATATTTCTTTAGAATATTTAGAAGAATGGAAAAATAAATGGTAGAGGAGAGAGTTTAATGCTTTGGGAAGATTTAAGAGAAGAAGAGTTTAAAGAGGCGGTTGAAAAATCAAAGGGGGTTTGCATTATTCCTTTTGGAAGTCTTGAGATGCACGGGCAGCATTTGCCTCTTGGTACAGATACAATAATTGCACGCGAGGTTTGCCGTCTTGCCGCAGAAGAAGAATATGCAGTGGTGTTCCCGACTATTGCCTGCGGAGATATGATAGGAAGCCGACATGCAGGAGAGTTTAGCTATTCTCCTGAACTGATGATGCAGATTTTAAAGGAGACCTGTAACGAAGTTTACAGAAATGGCTTTGACAAAATTATAATATATATCGGGCATGGCGGAAACGGGGCTGTTACATCATATTTTCTAAGAGCTTATAACCACGAAAAAACACCGTACACTGTTTTCAGAGTTGACATCAACCTTGATGATTGTGCGCCAAAGGCACTTCTTGAAAAGGGTTATGACTATCTTACAGAAGATGATAAAAAGGTTTTAAAAGACTTTGTGGATGAAAAGAAGATATATGGTCATGCATGCTTTGTTGAAAATGGTTTGGTTTATGCTGTAAAGCCTGAGACTGTAAGACTTGATAAAATCAGAGATTTAGACGGACATTCAACTCATAAATATGACGAATTTTACAAAAACGGAATAAAAGCTGCAAATGCATGGTCGGGAGATTTTCCGAATATGTATGAAGGAGACCCTCACGACGGTATGAATGAAAGAATCGCAAAGGCTATGATGGAAGCTGCGGCAGAAAAGCTTGCTTCTCAGATTAAATTTATAAAAGAAGAAAACATTACAAGAGAAGCCCGCGCAGAAAAAATGAAGAAGTTTTAATAAAAAAGTCAGCATCCTCCGATGCTGACTTTTAATCTTTTTTAAACACATCTGCGACCTCGGTAATTGTCATAAATGCTTCGGGGTCAACGGTATGAACAAGCTCTCTTGTTGTTGAAATCTGAAAGCGGTTAACTATAAAGTAGACTGCTGTTTTTTCTTTTTTGGAGTAGCCTCCCATTGCGGAAAGCTTTGTTACGCCTGTTTTAAATTCTTCCATAAGTGCTTCGCAGATTTCATCGGGCTTATCAGTTATTATCATAAGAGCTTTTGAACGGTCGAGACCTTCGACGATAAAGTCTATTGTTTTAAGCGTTGCTCCGTAGGTTACTATTGAATACAAAGGAAGTATCCAGCTTCCCATAATAATGCCGCACAAAACGTATAGTCCTATGTTATATATCATTACAAAGGTGCCAACTGTTATATTAAGCTTCTTTGCAAAAATAACAGCCATAACTTCAATTCCGTCAATAGCGCCGCCAAATCTTATAGTAAGACCACTGCCTATACCTGAGATAAGTCCTCCGAAAAGAGCGCACAAAAGCAAATCCTCGCCTGCGAGGGGTGATGTGAAGCTTACGTCGATAGGGAGCACATACGTTATTAAATATGCACCCAAAGAATACACGAAAACCGCAAAAACGGAATAAACCGTAAAAACTATTCCCTGGCGCCTGAAACCATATAAAAAAAGCGGAATATTTAAAATCAAAAGAAAAACTGAAAGAGTCAGATATTCGGGGGTTATCTGAGAAAGAAGCATAGAGGTTCCTGAAATGCCACTGTCGTAAAGCTTAACCGGAGTTAAAAAAACAGTTACGCCGAATGCATTTATAAGACCTGCTATGAGAATTCCGATAAAGTTTGAAAGTTTAAACTTTTCGTAAATATGTTTCCTTGGCATACATACCCTCCTTACATTTTTTTGAAAATATTACATTATTATTGTACTTGAAAAGAGAGGATAAATCAAGTGAAAAGTGTTAACTTTTTTAAAACTATTCTGAAAAGTCGAAAAAAATTCGCTCGTAGGTCCGTTGAAAAAAAGATTTAACTGTTGTATAATAAAATCAGGACAAAAGGAGGTTTTATTATGAACAAAATGTTTATCGGCTGGGCTGAAGAAAGCATAACTCCTGATAAAAAGGTGTCGCTTCGGGGCCAGTTTGCTGAAAGAATTTCAGAATATGTTGAAAAACCTATCACTGCAACAGCTATGGCGGTAGAGTGCGGAGACGAGCAGATGATTTTGGTAAGCTGTGACCTTGTGGGTATTAACGAAGTCCTTTTAAATGATATAAGAGAAGAGCTTAAGGATAACAATTTAGGTATAGATCCTTCTAAAGTTATTTTAAGCGCAATACATACTCATACAGGTCCATCGTATGCAAAAAAGGATGTCAACAATTTTTCCATGACTAACAAAGAGAGAATTGAAGAGGTGCTGGGAAGAGAGATTACATATATTGAAAAACAGAATGTTTCAGATAATCCTGATATTATCTCGCAGGAAGAAACCTTTGCTTTTCTTGTGGAAAGAATAACAAAGTCAATTGTATCTTCGTGGGAAAACAGAAAAGAGGGTTCTTTTTCAAATGCATTCGGCCGTGCTGCTGTCGGAATGTGCAGAAGAGCGACTTACTCAGACGGAAGCGCACAGATGTGGGGCGAAACAAATCAGGCGGTGTTTGAGGCACTTGAGGCAGGAAATGATTCAGGAATCGAGCTTATGTATGTGTTTGGTGAAAATGATAAGCTAACAGGTATCGTGGCAAACCTTGCGTGCCCTGCTCAGTGTGTTCAGCACAGACTTTTCGTGTCTCCTGACTTCTGGGGTGAGGTTAAAATGCTTCTTCGTGAAAGATTTGGAGAAGATTTGTTTCTTTTGGCTCTATGCTCTGCGGCAGGCGACCAGTGCCCTGTTGACCTTGTAAGATGGGTTGAGCCTGAAAGTGATGTTAATGACCCGAATATAGACAGAAAGTATCCCGTTAAAAGAAAGGCAGACCCGTCTATGTTTGACCTTGAGGGTATGCGTTTAACAGGAAGAAGAATTGCAAGAGAAATTATCGCAGTTTTTGAAGATGGTCTTGACGAGGCTCAGAAGGAAGTTGAGTTAAAGCACGAGGTTCGTATTATGCATCTTCCTTTAAGACGAGTAACACTTTCTCAGAAAACAGCTGCGGAAAAGGGAATTAAAGAGTACTTTGCAACCAAGAAAAATGACACAATAGACTATAACGATATTGCACACGTTCAGGTGCATACAGGTATATTAAGCCGTTTTGAACTTCAGAACGAAGAAAACGTTTTAAATACTGAAGTTCACATTATAAAGATGGGAAGCGTCGCTATTGCAACAAATCCCTTTGAGCTATTTATAGATTACGGAAACAAGATTAAGGCAAGAAGCAACGCTGAGCAGACGTTCTTGATTCAGCTTGCAAACGGACA